>SUWA01000009.1 GCA_015061695.1 Lentisphaerota bacterium | reverse complement strand
CACCATCCACATGTGTTCGCGGGGAGTAAGCTGTTTTTTACGGAACGGCAGAATCACGTCCTGACTGACGGTGATCGCCGCACTGAAAATACGCGTATCGTCGGTGGATATCATCAAAAGCACCATCAACAGACAGAACATTCCCAGCATACCCGACGGCAGCATATCGCGCAGTGTCATCGGCAGCATCAGCTGATAGTACAATGTGCGGAATTGCTGGAACGTGGCGTTACCGTTGTCCACATCGCCGGCAACCAATTCCTGTTTGGCCGTTTCCAGATAACGGGTATCAAGGTTTTTCTTATCCGACTGCGGGGCGTCAACACCTACGATCTGGGTTTGGGCCGGCATCTGGCGGATACTTTCGATCACAGCATCGCGTTTGGCCGGATCGGATACCACTTCGCTTGCCACTTTGGCCGAGAGTTCAACGCGGATATTGTGCGCCTGACGGGCATGATTGTGGTGGTTGAGCATGGTCAACAGCGCCACTGCCACCAATACATAGAAAATCGACCCGAGTGCCTGACGCCAGGTACCCAGCAACGTAGCCATCTTCTGTTCATGCGGCGTGATCGCGGCCGTACCGGAGGAACCGGCACCGATCCAGCTGCCGCGCTGCAGGAACTGCACCACAAACGGCAGCATCAGCAGCGAGAACAAGTTGAAATCTTTGAGTTTTTTGATATTGTTGGGATCAAGGAAACTTTCGCCATCGGCACGGTCGACCATCACCGGCATCATTTCGCTGCCCCACGGGAATTTGATCAGAATAAAGATGGTAAAGAACACCAGCATCGGGTAGCAGATAAAGCCCTGAATCGTATCGGTAATAATGATCGACATGGCCCCGCCCATACAGATGATGCTGATCGCCATGATCAAACAGAACAGCATGATAACGTGAAATGTGGAAATCGTAAGGCCGAACAGTTCAAACTTCTGCGGCAAGCCCAAAAAGTAGATAAAGAATCGGGCTGCCAATGCCGGCATGATCATATTGGCCAGCATTTCTGAAATACTGCGCAGGGCGGCCGCAAAAATACGGAACGGCCGGCTGTAGCGCATTTCCAGAAACTGACCGATACTCTGCGCCTTGGTTTCGCGGAAACGGTAAGTTACATACCCGAACAAACCCATTGCCACCCCTACCGGCAGCAACAGCGAAGCCCAGAACGTAGTGGCAAACCCGGTCTTATAGTGAATTTCCACATAGCTCAACAAACCAATGATCGACAGAGTTGTCGCCACGTCTCCGACCGAAATAACATAACGCCCGCAAACACGGCCGGCGGAGAGATACGTTGTAACGTCCCGCAGATAACGTCTTGAATACAAACCTACTCCAAACACGATCATAGTTGGAATGATCACGATCAACCAATCATACCAAGTCATAACTTTTTTTCCATTCCCTTTCTTTTAATTAATTTTTTTATTTATAAAGTTCTGATTTGATTTTCCGGAAACAGAAGCAATGAAACAGACATGGAGATACCCCATACACCGTTCCGCAGCATTATTAAGGTATAATAGCACAAAAACGCTGTTTTTTCAAGCGCTCAACGAGTTTTTTTTCTGTTTTTACGGCCGACATTTGCCGCCCAAAAATTCTTTTGAAAAAAATACCGGATTTGAGTTATCAGGCGCAATAAATACGCTTATTCTCCAAAAGAAACTCCGGACTTGCGGGCGCATACCACCCACGGGTGATCTCCGGTAAGTTCTTTGCGGATACCGGCGACTTCTTCGATCGGAATAAGTTTGGTCGTGCCGTTTTCAAAAGCTGCCATGCAGCCGAAATCACCATCCAGCACCGCTTGCGCGGCCCGGGCGCCCAATTGCGACGCCAGCAACCGGTCAAAACAACTGGGCGTTCCGCTGCGCTGCAAATACCCCAGGATCGTCACGCGGGTTTCCAGTGCGGTAAGCTCTTCAAGTTTTTTAGCCAGCGCAAATATGCGGGCCGGATCATACGCAGTCAGTTCGGCCAGTTGAGCTTTCAGCTGGTTCTTGCGTGATTTATCGCTGCATTTGCTGATTTCCTGTTCCAGTCTGGCAATTTTTCCGGCAGAAACTTTATCAATGGCGCCCTCTGCCACCGGCACAATGCTGAAAAGCTTTCCGGAGCGGGAGCGGGCTTTGAGCGCATCGGCAACTTTTTCAATATCGTAGGGGATTTCGGGAATCAATATTACGTCGGCACCGCCGGCAATACCGCTGCCGAGAGTCAGCCAACCGGTTTTATGCCCCATAACTTCCACCAGCATGATGCGCTTATGGCTGCTGGCGGTACTGTGCAGACTGTCGATGGCACTGGTGGCCACATTCAAAGCAGTATCAAATCCGATGCAGCTGCTGGAGCCGCCCAGATCATTGTCGATGGTTTTGGGCAGAGTAATGATATTCAAACCGGCTTTTTTCAGCAACAAAGCGCTTTTATGAGTTCCGCCGCCGCCGATACAGATCAAAGCCGCAAGCTGGTGTTTGTGGTAATTTTCAACGATCGCACCGGTCATATCCACGATCTTTTTCCCCAGCGGCATCTTATGGGGTTTGTTCCGGCTGGTGCGCAATATAGTTCCGCCCACAGTCAGAATTCCGGAAAGCATGGCCTCATCCAGCTCCACATAACGATCAAATGCCACCCCTTCAAAACCGTCTTTGAAACCGATCAGGCGGCAGTTATTGCGAGCCAGCACCCGTCCGACGGAACGGATCGCGGCATTGAGTCCAGGACTGTCGCCGCCGGCGGTAAGAATCCCAACACATTTACCCATAAGCGCGCTCCAACATCATTTGCTGATATATACGCCCAGACAGTTGGCTACCGGGCGGGTATATTTTTCAGCTTTACTGCGTTGTTCGGGTTTGGTTCCCGGAGGACAATTTTCCACACGCACATTATTTTTCCGGCAGGTAACCAGCGTAGTCGAGCCGCCGCCATCCATATTGATGCCGTGCCATGCCCCCAGATATTTCAAAAACTGCGCGCCTTCGCAATAGGCAAAACCTTCGCTGAACCCCTTCTGACGGCCATCCACAATCAGGAAATAGAGTTTTTTGCCGTCTTGGGAAAGTCCGAAGAAAGTCCTTGGTTCCAAACGCATGTTGTTATTACAGCTCTGTTTGCCGTCGCGCAGCACAAAATCGAATCCGGAAACAGCCAGTCGAATGTCATCGGTCTTATCGCCGGGCTTGAACGAGATCATTTCCATCTTGCCGTTTTTGCGCACAACCAGAGCCGGCACCGCCCGTTTATCCGGCACAGCAACCACCTGACCGTTGCTGACAGCCAAACCGATATTACCGCTGTATTTGTGATTGTAGGGTTTTGTCCACGGACGCCATGGGGCAGCATTGACCGCCAGACGCATATCAAAGCCCTTTTGGCGGTATTGTTTAAGAAAATCCTGCACGCGGGTACGCTTGGTTTCGATCTTCATGCTGGGGTAATCCGGCATGGGTTTGCCCAAATTTTCATCCCGTCCGGTAGTTACCAGATAGACTCGCGGATTATCGAAGTCGATTTGTACCGCCCAGATATTCAGCGGACGCGGATCTTTGAGTGTAAAGTGTTTGATCCTGATCCCCGGAGCCAGCTTTTTGGCCTTGCTCCAATCAAATTCGCCCTGCGGCAAACCGGCATTCAACAGCAATGCTGTTGCCAGCAGAAGCATGACACTCAAAAACTTTTTCACGATCCAACCTCCTGATAAACTCTTTACAACATTCCGCAAAATAAAAAAAGGCTTGCGCATTGTAATATCAATTGCAAGCCTGAACACATATTATTTGGCGTTACTCCCAAAGCAGCTTGGCGCAGAAATCGCGCAAACGGATCTCGCCGCGCAGATGGCCGGCTTCGTCCACTACCAGCACTTCGCTGTCCGGACGGGTCAAAAACAGTTTGACCAGTTGAACAGCCGGAAGTTCTTCGCAAACTTTAAGGCAATCGCAGCGCATAAGTTCGCTGACTTTGATTTCGCCGGCCTTGCCCAACATTTTAGCGTAGGGCCGGAAATCGTAGATCTCCGAAAGATCATCTTTTTCCAGCAAACCGGCCGGAAGATTGTAGTTCAATATATCTTTAAGCGTTATGACTCCCAGCACTGCACCGGCTTCGTCGAGTACCGGCAGCTGGCAGGTCGAACCTTCAGCAAACTTGCGCAAAGCAAAGGCCAAACTGTCATCCGGCAGCACCACCGGCCCTACCCCGCCGGCCAGATCACCGACCTTGAGGTATTCCGAAAGACGCATCGGAACAATACCCAGAAACTTCATAACTTCGTCCACACTTGCCAAATCGGCCAGCTGGTCGATTTTGCCCGGATCGCTGAACTCGCGGGCCAGTGCCGAAACCACTTGCAGGTGCAGACCCGGATTATCCACCGGCGACAACACCAGCACCACCACCCGGACCTTTTCGTCTTCAGAACCGAAACTGATGCCGTCAGCTGAAGTCGCCAACGCCACCACCAGTTCGTCCAAACCGTTCACTCTGGCGTGCGGCATGGCCAATCCGGGAGCGATCACGGTCGGGAACATGGCTTCGCGCTCCAACACGCTGCGCCGGACCTCCGCCGGATCAATTGCCGGATTCCCCGCAGCAATAAGCGCGATAAGTTCATCGATCACCGCTTCCGAAGCAGCGGCACAACTGTGGCAGACCACGGCCTGCGCATTGACAAAATCCTGAAATTTACCGGATGATTTGGAGTTGTTGACGTTGTTCATAAAAGTCCCGTGTTTCTGTATCGTTTTCAAGTTCACTTTAACGGAATATAATACACTCAATTGATTTTACAAATCTGAAAAAGATAAAAAATCAAATTTTTATACTTATTTCGGGCTTTATGCACCACAAAAAGTCTATTTCAGAGCTGTTTGCTGTTATTTAACTGACTGATGATCCGGTGTTATGAGCAAAAAATCAAGCGATGGTTTCCCGGCCCAGCCGGATTGCCGTTACCTGATTTTTTTCATCCATAACTACCACCCGCGGGCGGAAAGTACGCGCTTCAGCTTCAGTAAAATTGGCAAAACACATGATCGTGATGATGTCGCCCACGCTGCCGCGGTGTGCCGCCGCACCGTTCAGGCAGAATGTTCCGGAACCGGCCGCGCCGGGGATCGCATAAGTTTCCAGTCTTTGACCGTTGGTGGCGTTGACCACCAGGATTTTTTCATAGGGCAGAATCCCGGCCTTTTCAAGCAGTTCAATATCAATTTCCAAGCTGCCTTCGTAATCAATATCGCATTGAGTGATACGGGCGCGGTGAATTTTTCCTTTGAGCATTTCCAACAACATTTTTTACTCCTGTTTATCAGTTTTTATATACTCGAAGTTTAACTTAATATACACCTTCAACGCTCAAAAAACAAACCATTCCGCCAATAAAAATAAATCTGCGCACGAAAATGCGTGTAAAGTTTGACAAATTCATACTTGAATGCTAAATTTTCCTCCAGTAAAACCGGCAACAGCAAGGAGTTTTTTTATGCGTAACGGAAAATTCGGATGCGCCCTCTGGGGGTGCGGCTGGGTCGCCAGCGGACATATTGCAGCTTATTTGAAGAATCCGGCTTGTGAATTTATCGGACTGGGCAGCCGCCGTGCTGAAAGCGTGCAGGCTAAAATCGCTGAATTCGGCCTGTATGACACCACGGTCTACAGCTCGTTTGAAGATTTGCTCAACGACCAAAGAGTGGATATAGTTTCGATCTGTACACCCAACGATCTGCACGCAGGAGAAGCAATGCTCGCGGCCAAAGCCGGCAAACAAATCTTTCTCGAAAAACCCGTAGCTATTGCCCCGGAAGAACTGGATGAATTGACAGCAACGCTTGCTGAATATAAAACCAAAACCGTAGTCGGCTTGCTGATGCGTTTCAACCCGGTTAATCAAATGAAACGCCGTTTGATCGCCGAGGGCGAACTGGGCAAAATCATGCTCTGCAATGTCGATTACTGGTTCGGCCGGGAGCGCGGATCATGGATGCGCGAAGGCAAACGCTCCGGCGGCGCGTTTATCCTCGGCGGCTGCCACAGCGTGGATATTGCCCGCTATATACTCGATTCCGACATTGTTGCCGTACGCGGCGATGCTTTGCAGATCGGCGACTGGTACGACTACCCGCCGGTGGAAACTGCACAAATCAAATTTGCCAACGGTGCGCTCGGAGTATTTTCCTGCTCACTGGCCGGACATGTACCATTTACAGCTAATGTACACATTGTCGGCGAAAAAGGCACCATGCTCAATGACCGCTACAGTTTGCAGCGCTTCCGCGAGCAGAAAGATTTCTTTACTTTCGGCGCCCCGCAAAAACAATCCGGCGATATTTACGACCACCCGTTCCCGGCGCTGGTATCGCACTTTGTGGAGTGCTTGCAAGCTGACCGCGACAGCGAACATAACGTAGCTTCGGCCGTAAATCCGCATAAAGCGTGTTTTGCCATCACCCGCAGCGCCGCCGGTACCGGCGAGTGGATAGAGTTGTAAAATACATCTTTATTGAGCCTTGCAATTTGCAATAAGTGCAGTTCGGTGATATATTAAGGAGAATATATTTTTTTGTCAAACCAATACTCGACATGGATTTACTGGTGAACACGGGGAATAAAATCGTTATCGTTCTGCCGGCATACGATCCGGATGAAATAATGCTCAATTTTGTGCATGAATTGCAGGATCAGCTGTCAGATCAGCTCTCTTTATTGGTAGTGGACGATGGTTCGATACCGGAAAAACAGGACACTGTTTTTGCCCACCTCGAAGCAGTAAAGTTCTGCACCGTCCTGCATCACGATGTCAACCGCGGCAAAGGCGCCGCGCTGAAAACCGCTTTCAGTTATTTGCTGGAAAAGTACGAAAATGATCCGACGTTCACCGGTTGTGTTACCGCTGACTGCGACGGCCAGCACTCTGTGCCGGATATCATGCGGGCGATTGAGGAACTGAAACAACACCCTGACAACCTGATTCTGGGCTGCCGGACGTTCCAGCAGGACAATGTGCCGTGGAAAAGCCGTTTCGGCAACGAGTGTACCAAATTCATTTTCAGCAAACTTTTGCGCCAGCCGGTATCGGATACCCAAACCGGACTGCGCGGGTTGCCGGTCAGACTCATGGAACGCTGTCTGCAGATCAAAGGCAACCGTTTTGAGCTGGAAACCGAAATGCTGCTGGTCACCAATCAGGTGAATTGCCCCATTCGGGAATACCCGATCCAGACCATTTATTTTGATCAGAATTCCGGCACGCACTTTCATCCGGTTAAGGATGCGCTGCGTATTTACGGCATTATTTTCGGTTTTCTCTTCGGCCGATTCTGCAAGTTCATCATCACCGGTCTTTCATCAGCTCTGCTGGATGTGGGGATTTGGGCTGTGATATTTCATTTACTGCACCGCTACGAAGACCGGGTTTTTACCGTAGGCGACTATCAGTTCCATCTGCGCATCGTTTTGGCATGTGTGGTTGCCAGAATATGTTCTTCGCTGTACAACTTTGTGCTGAACAGAAAATTTGTATTTCAGGATGGGCGCAAACAGAAAAATAGAGTTTTCTCCGATATTCTCAAATACTACATACTGGCAATATTCCTGCTGCTGGGCTCTTTGCTGCTGACAGAGTTGTGCAGTCGTTGGATTCCGGCACAGTTTATGACCGCCGCCAAGGTGGTAGTGGATCTGTTCCTGTTCGGAATATCTTACTTTGCCCAGCGGTACATTGTTTTCAGGTAAGATTATGATCTGGGATGCGCTCGGATTTTTAAATTTCATGCTTTTTGCACTGGCGCCAACAGTGTTTTGTGCGCTCTATTTCAACTGCCGTCCGGAAAAAAGTTTTCTGCCCATGCTGATCCTCAATTCGATGATCTTCTACATTATGGCGGTTTTTCATGTGGCGCGCGAGTTTTTCTGGGTATTGTATACAGCCAATCTGCTGCTTTATGTGCCGGCGGCGGTCAGGTTTGTAAAAATGCCATCTGAAGAGCGCAATACCCGGCTTTTCACGCCTGGATTTTTTACAATATTGATATTCTGCAGCGTAACTTTCTGCTTTTTCTGCAACACGATTTTTGCCTCGTGGGATACGATCTCGCATTGGGGCAAAGTGGTCAAGCTGTTTATGGAAGACGGCAAACTGGGGTGCGAATACCCGCTGGAAATCGTCAGCCATGCCTCTTACCCGGCCGGGGCGTGCATGACAGCGGCGTTGATCCACTCCTGTTTTTTTCTGCACGACTTTAACGAAGGGATCGTGCTTTTCGGCCACGAAATCATCAATCTGGCGGCGTTTTTATGGCTTTTCAGCAGCTTGAACTGGCAAAATAAAACCCACATCATCAAACTTACTTTGTTGCTGTTCCTCCTGCCGCTGCTTTATCTGATCGCCTGTTACGACCCCGGTTATACTGATACATTGCTGGCACTGCTTATGGCAATATGCCTTTATCAGACCGCCACGCTTGATGATTACCGTCCGCTGGATGTTTTTATGCTGGCTGTTACCAGCAGCTGGATGTTTATGATCCGTAACGCCGGCTGGGGATACAGTATCGGCATCATGATTTTGATGGCGTTCAATTTGTACCGCGACCGCGCCAAAGCCTTTTACGACAGTGTCAGCGGTAAATTTTCTTATCTGAAAACCGGCATGATCGCGCTGGTATTCCTGCTGCCGGCAGTTATGAAGTATCTGTGGGTGTTTTTGATGAAATATTACCACACCGGCCAACGCTTCGGCGGCAAAAACATTACCTGGGAAGGCATGGTATTGCAATTCGGATCGCTCGATGCCCCGGGCTGGATCATGCTGCAAAAGTATTTTTCCGCCAACCTCGGCAACTTGATTTACATTGCCATTTTTGTTGTGATCGCAGTCCGGATGCTCAAAAAAAGCCAGTCGGATCTGCAACGCAGTGCAGTCAAAAAACTGCTCATATTCTTTATGATCGCAGCGCCGGCGTTTTTTGCTACAATGTTTATATATTACCTGTTTGAATTCAACGAACTGCGTCTTTTCCCCTCGCTGCCGCGCTACAGCAGCAATTTTTTGCTGATTTTTGCCTTTGCATTGCTCATGCTTGGGGCTGACCGGTATGCCGGTAAAGATGGATATTTTCTCCGGAAAAAGCAAGTATTCGACCATAGTCGCCGATCCAACGTGATTTTTCTGCTGGTGCTGACCGGAGTTTTTACGCTGACTCTTGCGGTTGCCTCGCTCTGGATAAATGGCAAATACGGCGGTACAAAATACTACATTACGACCCGTAAGGAATGTGATTACGCCAAAAAGTATCAGGATAAACTCGGCACATCCGGAAATAAATTTGCGTTGCTCACCACCGAAGGCAGCGGAATCAGAAGTTTTTATATGTCATACATCTACCCGCACAACTTCCGCAACATTGTGGCGTGGGATCCGATCCTGCCGGGCCCAGGCAACAAACAGCAGCAGCCGCGGCCGTATGCAATTGCAGTAACCCCGGAAGAGTTGATGGCGCAGTGGCAAGATCACAAATATGTTTATATTGATACGGTCAAGGATGATTTTATCGATTCATACAAACAGCTTTTTGTCCCCGGTTTTGAGGTCAATACAAACTCACTCAAACACCGGTTGTTTGAAGTAACTTCTGACCGGCTTCTGAAACCGGTGGATTGACCTGACTCGATCAGTGCTTTTTAGGCTTAAAAAGCATATACCACTGATTGTCAAGCAGTTCATACTCTTCATCGGAGCGTTTCATCATAAATTGCTCCCATTGATCGTAAAGCGCGCGGTCGGTCAGAGCAGCCTCCAGATCTGTTACCTTCAAGCGCTTTTTCCAAAGTTCCTGCAGCTCTTTAAGCCACTCATCGCCGGATCGATTTTTTTGCTTCAAAAACGCATCCAGCCGCAATCTTGAGTCGGGCGATAAAGCACAGCGCACCGCAACAAAATCTCCGGCGGCAATTGCCCGGATAACACTCTCGGTCAAGGCTTGACGGCTATGGCGCTTCAGGGATTGTTCCGGATCGGGCACTGCCGGTGTATTTTCGGCTTGCAATTCAACTTCCGCACTGAATTCCTCGGCCAAGTCAGACTGTCTGGCCGCAGCAACGCTGGTCGTCAGCCGGGGCTGTTCATATTTAAGATAATACCAAACCAGCGCCGCAGCAGTAAATGCCGAACTCACCGAAGCGGTAATGATCATCAGCAAGATTGTGAGCTGAAACTTTTTCCACATAGCCTGTTATTTTTAATTTTCGTACAATATTTATTCGCGGGAATCAATGTACCACTTGCCGTCAAATTCCTTGAAAAGCCGTTTGGAGGGGTGAGTAATGTTTTTCACACACGAATCCATCAACCGCTGATTTTCCAAAAAGCCATCCAGAGTTTGGAGCGAATAATCCTGTTTGATCTCTTTTTGAGTATCCTCAATCAACTGGACAAGAAATTTACGGAGCTTCTCCTGATCAAAACTGCATTTGGACTCAAGCAATTCCTGAAACCCCGGCGAAAAACATTTCCACATCATATCGACATCATTTTTTACGACCGCAATAATAAACGATCGGGCGATCGATTGTTTGGAAGAATAATCGATCTGAACCTCCCCGCTCCCGGCATAGGCGGCAAAATCCAGATACCAGCGGCCATTTATCTGCACCAGCATCTTCTCTGCACTCGGATCCTGAAGCATACCATTGACCATTAAACGGACAACCTCTTCATTCTCAAGCATTTTACTGACATCCATATCCGGAATTCCCGAACTCTCCAGCGCCTGCTTGCGGATTTCTTCAAGAGCATCTTCCAGCAGCTCCTGCCGGCTGGAATACTTGTCAGACCCGGCAAGTTCTTCTTCAAAAAGTTTACGGCTGTCAGGCGAAAGCAACTTCCAGAATTTTCCGGTGTTATTACGGAAAACAGCAAACAAAAATTCTTTGGCCAGCTCCTGCCGGCTGTCGCATCCGTCCTCGTTTGGCTTTTTTTCCGGAACTTCCGACCCGGCCGCGGCCTGTTTTTCCATAAATTCAAAACTTAAAAACCATTGGCCTTTTTCCCGAACAAATAACTCTCTGTCATTACCACTGCAAAGCGATTCGGCAATTTGTGAGATTTTATTTTTGTCGTGCAAAAGAGTGGTCATGGAAGTTACTTCAAATTCTTCAACCAGACCATGTTGCAGTTCTTTGATCAATTTATTCAGAAAATCCTTGCGATCAGCAAAACCAAGGTCTTTTTGAGCCACCATCCGGTCGATTATTACTTTGGTCCCGGGATTCAGCATTTGTTCGAACGCGGCGGTATCGTTTCTGCAAATAGCCTCCACCAATGCAACAGCCAAATCTTTTGAACTTTTGAACTGTAATTTTTTCACCGTTTTTTGCTTCTGGCTCACTCCGGGCTTGCCCCGGCCGAAAAAACCAGCGCCAAAGCTGTTAAACGGATACAGCACCCCGGCAGCCAACACTATGAAAAAAATCCAACGCATTTTGCAAACAGTAAACATAAAAGCGCTCTCCCCTGATTTTTTGTGGTATGAAAGTCAGTTATCCGGAAGAATTAATATAATTCATAGAAAAAATTTTTCAAGTCCCGTCTTGAAAAATTTTCCGCCGCAACTGCGCTGAAAACTGTGCAGTTTTTATTTAAATAATCTTTATCTGACCGGCCGGAGCAGTAAAAAAACTTGAAAAAGCAAATACTTTACAGTATACTGAAAAGCAGTAGGTTTATAAATGTATACGCAGTACAAATTCTGATCTGACAGGAGTTTTAATATGTTTTACAAGGATTTGTTCAAACAAAAGTGGACTCTCTCCGGCTGGGTGCCATACCAATGGAAGCTGGGCAGAAGTATGGAAGTCAAGGAGCGGCTGTCCGCCGAAACCCGCCCGATCGAGGTAACACTGCCGATTTCGGTACAAAAAGCGCTGCTGGACAATGATTTGATCGAAGATTGGAACGTGGGCCTGAACTTCCGTAAATGCGAATGGATCGAAAACCGCCACTGGCTCTACGAAACTGACATCGAAGTTCCCGCCGATGGTGAATACGAAATCGCCGCCGGTATGCTCGATCATTGCGGATGGTATCTGCTGGACGGCAAAACATTGGGTTATTTTTCCGGCAGTATGCACAAACATGTGCTGCAATTGGGGCATTTATCGGCCGGAACCCACCACATCGGATTTGTTTTTGATTTTCCGCCCCGCTGGCTGGGCCAATACGGATACACCTCGCAAATGCCGGTAGGCAAGGTCAGATTCAATTACACCTGGGACTGGGTCATAAGGCTGGTGCAGTGCGGTATCGGCGACTCGTTGATCTTGCGCAGCTGCCGCACGCCGGAGTTGTCAGTACACCACTGCCAAACCACGCTGAACTCGCTGACATTAAGAATTGATGGCAAAAATCTACCTGACAATACGCAATTGGCCATTCAACTGCTGGATGAAGCTGAACCGGTCGCGCAATGTTCTGCCGTGCCGGGTCAGGAGATAACCTTGAACGATCTGTCCGTTGAACCGTGGCAGCTCAACGGACATGGGCAGGCCAAACTTTATACGGTCAAAGTTACCGCCGGTGATGTTGCGGAAAAGAGTTTCCGCGTCGGATTCCGCTCTTTCCGGCGTTTACCCAACCCCGGTGCGCCGGAACATGCACTGCCGTGGCTGTTTGAAGTCAATGGCGAACCAATATTCCTGCAAGGGTTCAACTGGACTCCGATCCTGCCCAATACCATAGATGTACCCGACGAAGATTACCGCACGCTGATAAAGATGTACAAAGATTTGAATGTTAACATCTTGCGTGTATGGGGCGGCGCGCGGCGCGAGCGGGATATTTTCTATGATCTCTGCGACGAAGCCGGAATCATGGTCTGGCAGGAATTTCCGCTTTCCAGCTCCGGCTGCGACAATATTCCGCCGGACGATGAAGAATCCATGCGGGAAATGGCCCTCATTGCTGAAGATTATATGGAACACTTGAATACTCACGTTTCGCTCTTTTTGTGGAGCGGCGGCAATGAGTTGTTCTACAACGACAAGCCCGGCTGCCGCCCCTGCGACGGCAGCGAACCGATCCTGCAACTGATGAAAAAATTTGTGGAAGAACGCACGCCCGACAAACCCATGGTACCGACCAGTCCTTCCGGCGACTCGGCCTATGTGATCGATGAGTATTACGGTCAGGGTGTTCACCACGATGTCCACGGCCCGTGGAAGTCCTACTTTGATGACTTGGAAGATTGGTGGAAGACCCACTGGGATAATGCCGATGGCCTGCTGTTCAGTGAATTCGGAGCGCCGGGAGCCTCCAGTGTAAAACTGCTCAAACAATATCAGGGCGAGCTGAATCCGGAACCGTTCAGCGACGTCAATCCCTACTGGACGCGTCCGGTAAAATGGCATACGGAGTTTTCCGGCTTGAAGTTTGAACACGGCCGTCTGCCGGAAACGGTGGAAGAATTTGTCGAGTGGAGCCAGCAGCGCCAATACCGTTCGCTGGAGCTGGCGCTGACACCGCTGAAACGCAAATTTCCGGCCTGCGGCGGCGCTATATTGTGGATGGGGCATGACTGTTACCCGCTGCCGACCAACTGCAGTCTGATCGACTTTGACCGCAATTTGAAACCGGCAGCCGAAGTGGTGAAAAAAGTTTTCACCAGTGCCCCGGAAGATTTGTAAGTTCTTAAACAACCAATAATGTAAAGGAAAAGAAAATGCAAAAAGTGATCTCAAAAGCCTCGACAGCATTATTGATGATGCTTGGCCTGGGGCAGTTGGCTGCAGCTGCTGATCCAATATTGAGCCATTACGATGGTTTGCAAGGACAGGCGCCGCAGAAACCGCAGGTCAGCTTGATCGACTCACCTGCCGGCAAAGCGGTTCAGTCGACCGCAGTCAGCGATGGTAAATACCAGGGGCTTACCTATACGCTGCCGCAAATAATTGATCTGGAAACGGTCGAAAGCATTGAATTCGATTTCTACCAGACCGCTTATCACAAACCCGGCAAAGGAATGCTGCTTTTGCAGTATCAGGGCCGCAAAGATTGCAAGATCAATATTGACTTCAAGTACAAGCAGTGGAGTCATGTCAAGGTCGATCTGACCGATGAAAACCGTGGCAAGCTCAAAGGTATGCACTTCGGAGTCTACGCTGCCATGGATAAATCCGGCGAAGTCGTAGCCGTAGCCAACCTCAAGTTCAATCCCCGGCAGCTGAAAGCTGAACCCGGCGTGATCGTGGACGAAACCTATATGAATACGGCGTTCTGGCGCAGTAATACCGGCGGCAATGCACCGCAGCCACCGGAAATCGCGCTGATCGATTCCACCCGCGGCAAAGCAGTCCGGGTCAAGGCGGTTTCCCAGGGCCGCTATCAGGGTATGAACCTCAAACTGCCGCAGTTGGTCGATACCTCCACGGTCGGCACGATCGAGTTTGACTTTTACCAGACGGCTTATCACCGCGACGGCACGGCCCAGATGATGTTGAATTTCCAGCATGGCAACGGCATGAACTTCCCCTTCCCTTTCAAGGGGCGCGGCTGGAGTCATGTTTCGCTGCCGATCGACTTGCGCACGGTCAAGATGCTCAGTCCCGGCTCGCCGGTCCACGGCATGGCCAAAGAAGCGGTCTTTACCGTTTATGCGGCGCTGGATACCCCCGGCGAAGAGTTTGCAGTTGCCAACCTGCGCTTTGTGCCTAAACAGCAGGGCAATGCAAAAATCGCCGTAAGCTCTTACCGTTATTTGAGCGCCCCGCCCAGCACCGGCGAAAGCGCCAATACGATTCTTACTGACGGCATCATCGGCAAAAAATCGCAGATCCACTACAACTGGTACACCGATGATCCTTATATTGAGTTTGACTTGGGCGCGCTTTATCTGCTGGACTCCATCAAGCTCACCGGTGTGGCGGCTCCGGCCCAGAATATTGCCGGGATCGACATCGAAAGCAGCAATGACGGTAAAAAATTCCGGATGGTGGCACATCTGGACAACACCGACCCGGCAATCGAAGAAAAGACCTTTGTTATTACCGGCAAAGATCTTAAATTGCTCGGCCGTTATTTCCGCATCAAAGGCGGACGCAGCCGCACGGACTTCCCGATCGACATCAGCGAAGTTGAATTTTCCGGCAAGCTGCCCAGCGATGAAGAACTGCGCGCTGCCGCAGCCGCCAACTACAATCTCGGACCGGAAATGCCGGAAGTCAACGAACAGAATTACTATATTTTCAACGGCAGTCAGGGCAGTTTTGCCATCTGCAAAAAAACCGGTATTCTGCGCAAACTTACCGTTGACGGCGTGCTGATTGCCGACCGCTTCCTGACCCGTTATGATCTTTCCAACGGCAAAAAGAGCGTACTGGTCAATGACTATACGGCCCAACTTATCGACTGTAAAGTAACCGCTGATGGTACACTGATAAAATACACACTGCCGGAACTGCCGGGCATAACGTTCAGCCGTTTCAATGGCTGGCAGGATGGAACTTTTATATCCAAACTCTCGTTTGAATCCACCCGCAATGACCGTCAGATCCTGCAGACCAGCGGCGAATTCATCATTCCGCAGGCTGTCCGCACCGGCGGCCGCTACGAAACCTGGGGCGCCGGCCACAGCTTTACTTGCAAACTGGCCGATGATCTTACTATGGAAATGCCCGCCGACACCGGCCCGGTAGTCTGTTTTGAAAGCCCCAACAAAAATCTCGCTCTGCTCAGCTTCCGTTACCGTTACGCCGGCCGTTACGTTCAGATCGGTTCGGGTACTGTAACCGTAGTCGGGTACGGCGACAAGCGTACCCGTTTTACCGAAAACGGCTGGGTACTGGGCGACGGTTTGTTTGAAGTCAACGCACAAAAACGCAGCGGTTCCATCGAAAGCCGCCTGATCGTGGCGCCCGGTACGCTGATCGAAGCCTTTGACCGCTATCTGGCGTTACCGGAAACAAAAGCCTTCCGCAGTGCCATCAAACGGCCCGACTGGCTGAAAAACTACCGGATCACCGCCGGCGGCGGCGCCTGGCACAACATGTTTGGCGACAATGCCATCCGCGGCGCGGCGTATTTTGATAAAATGCTCCGCGAAGGTTATATTGCCAACACCCAGCTCAACGGTGTAGCCACCTGGGGCGATTGGGATAAAAACCTGCGCGAAGGCAAAACCATGAACCAGTTCGGCGGCGAAATGACCCTTGAAGAACACCGTAAGTTCATTGCTGAAATGCGCGCCGGATCTCCCAAACTCAAAGTAACCGAATACACCTGGCTGTGGAGTGCCAGTGCCAACAGCGAAGTTTTTGCCAAACACCCGGAATGGTTCATTGTCAAAAATGCCGCCGGAGCAACGGTCAGTTTCTTCCCCGGCGCACTCAACCACTACCGTTTGTACGGCCGTCCCGGCTCACCGAGCTTTGAAGAAGCCTATAAAGTGATCACCAATCATGTGGTGGCCAACAACTATGACTTCTGGTATCTTGATGGCGGCGGCTCGCCCTCGGCGATCGACTGGGCGCGGCTGATCATCGAAGAACCCGATACTTACGATACGCTTTATACGAAGGTACGCAATACCATTCAGGCCAGCGGCGACCGCGGGATCTACTTCAATCACCCGGAAAACCCGCTGGGCGATATTGGTTTGCTCGAAGCCAGCAGCGAAGCGTTTTTCTCGGATGCCAACTGGCGCGATGGCGCTGCGTGGATGTACAAATTCAAGCTCTGGCAGCGGCCTGACCCGCTCTTTACGCCGGTCTTTATCTACTGGCGCTTCCCCTCGGAACATTCGCTCCGTGCCTATGTTGTCGGTACGGGGTTGTGTACCACGATCGGTTCGGAACGCAATCCGCTGGTCTACACCAAATATGTATCAGCACATCAGCAGACCCGCTGGGCCAGACTGGTCAATGCCAACATGCAGCCCAACTGGCGCTTTGACAGTTCCATGCTCTGGGAACTTATGCCGCTGACCTTGGGCGACAGCGGTTATCTGATGGTGCGTTCGCGGCACAACCAACCTGAACGTGGCGACTTTTCGTGCGACATGGCCCCGCTGGGCGTTAACAAACGAGATTTGCCGGTCTATTACTACAACTACACCTATACTCCCTGCCCGGGGGCGATCCCGGAAAGCGAAGTCGAAGCCGCTTACCGCGCGACCGGTTTTCAGGGCGATTTTCTGCTCAAAGGCGACTTTGCAGGCCAAAAGGCCTGGAGCGAACGCTTGAGCCAGCAGTTGACCATTCCCGCCAAGGGCATGATGCTGCTCTATGTTACCCAGAGTCCGGCGCTGGTGTGGAGTGTGGATGATATGCGCTGCCAGTTTCCGATGTCGTCCACGCTGGGCGTAAAAGTAGCCGGTAAAGCGGCCAGTGATTCGATCACGCTCACGGCCTCCAGCGAACGGCGCACGGCGGAATTGATCGCCAATCTGCCGGCTGGATCGATCGCGTCCGGTGTAGAGGTCAACGGTACCAGCGTCAAAGCGATCCCGATGACGATGATGAACGGCAACTTTGTCCGTTTCAGCATTCCCAAAGGCCAGTCGCAGATCAAAATCACGCTGGCCAAGGCGCCCGCCACTGTACCGGGCAACTATGTTTTGAGTGCCGCAGTCGGTGCCGGATCAGTCGATTTTACGCTGAAAACGCCGGCCATTGCCCAGGCGCTCGAAGGCAATGTGATCGTCCGCAACTCGCTCGGCAACGTGGTTTGGAACAGCGCGATCAAACTGCAGGGCAATCAGAGCAAATTCGCGCTCACGATCCCGGCTGTTCTTACCGGCGATACCTTTACGGCCACGGCTTACGGACCGGACGGTCAGGCGCTGGCTGATGCAAAATTCAAGCTCAACACCATTCAGCCGCAACTCAAACCGTTGCGCTACAGCATGGCTCCGCTGACCGGCGACGAAGTCAAACTGGCTTCTCCGGTCAAGAGTGCGGCCGGTACGATCATCACTTCGTGCGCCCGCCAGTACAGTGTGGGCGACGGTAACGTCAGTTTTGATCCGGCCAGAGGCGCAGTAACCTTGCAAATGGCCAAACGCACCAACGAGATCTGGAGCGTCATGGCCGGTGCCATGCGCAATACCCAACTCAAACGTTATGTAAAAGTCCGTTTGGAAGGCAACCACAAAGATTTTGCCGGCAGCGTAGTCGGCTCCGGTGTGCGCAACGTTACCCCGTGCTACGGCGACAGCCCCAGCTGTGCGGTCATCACCTTTGATTTTGAAAATGACAAAGGTTTTGCCGTGCGCAGTTTTGCCAGTGTGGGTATCGTCTTTGCCAACCGCTCCACTCCGATCCCGGACAACTATGGAACCAAGCGGGTTCCGGAACATATTTCGGCGATTTCCGGCTTCTGTCTGGGCAACTCCGGTTACAGCGAAGAACACTGGCTCGACTTGCAAGCGCTGGGAGCGCCCGCGGACTGGAACGGCAACGCCTATGTGGGACTTTGTTTGCAGAACAGCACTCCCAACCGGATGCTCAAGCTGACGCTGCTGGAAACCAGCGACACACTGCCTGACAATGCGCAAGCCAGTCGGGTCGCGGCAATGAAAGGCACGGTCAAAACCGAAGCCAAAGAACTCAAAGTTCCTCTGACCAAAAGCAAGATTAAAATCGATGCCGACCTGACCTCTGCGGAATGGCAGGATGCGTTGACTCTGACTGACTTTACTTTGCTCAACGCTCCGGCCACCCCGGCTCCGCCCAGCAAACTCATGCTCAAGCACGACCGGAAAATGCTCTACATTGCCGTCGAGTTCGTTGAACCCGGCGAAGTTAATGCCGATCCCAATGCCGGACGGGCGTGGCAGACCGACGGGCTGGAGTTCTATCTGGCCCGCGGCAAGGAACGCAAAATCTTTGACCAGTATATTTTCAGCGCCGGCGGCCTTGTACATGCCGCGCGCAACGTGCCCGGCCAGCCGGCCAGAATGCACCAAGCTCCGGAGTGGAAAGTCACAGTCAAAGGGCATGTTATACGCATCGAAGCGGCAGTACCGCTCAAGCCCGACAGTTCCGATATGGATATAACCGGGTTCAATGCCGGCCGCAACCGTACAGGAGCCCAGCAGGGCAACTACTCGCTGGCGCCGGGCAATGGATTCAGAAACTTCAATGCGTTCACGCTGATTTTTGAGTAAACTACAGTAACAGATATAAAAAACACTGACCTGAACATAGATGTTGATGTAATACTCTACAGTAACATCTATGAGGTCAAAATAAATCAATCAACCAGTAAAGGAAACAGAAAATGAAAAAGCATTTCACCCTCATCGAGCTTTTGGTGGTAATTGCCATCATCGCCATTCTGGCGGCGATGCTGCTGCCGGCGCTCTCTGCCGCGCGCGAACGCGCCCGCAGTGCCAACTGTCAGGGCAACCTCAAACAGCACGGCCTCGGTTTTACGATGTATGCCGGTGATAATAAGGACTGGATCCCGGGAACTACCTACAACTATGTGTATCATGTTACACCTTTTACTGCATGGGGATTACTTTACAGTGGCGGCTATGTAACCACGCCGGAAGCCTATTACTGCCCCAGCTTTACCGGCGCCAGCCGTGCCTCCAACTGGATCGAAGACGATGGTGTCGTTGACTATACGACCGTAGGAACCTATGCCGTCGCCCGGTTTACACTTGATACGTCAGGCGACAACCACCTCCGCCCGAAAAGCCACCGTTTGAGCGGTCCTTTCCCCATCTGGGACAGCAGTGCCAAGTACAGTGCGCCTAAAGCTGTAAGTTCGCCCACCAACATGCCGCTTGCCAGCGATCCGATCTTCTTTAATGCGGTCAACGGCTATACTTCCACAGCCGGTATGCACGGCAAAAATATCAATATAGCCTGGGCGGATGGCTCGGTCAGTCCGTTCCTTGACAGCAAAGCTAAATTTCAGGGCGTAGATAACTGGCACTTGCAGCTTTCTGCATTAGGTATGATCGCCATGATCAAAGAAGGCGAACTGGATTATTAAGCGCTTTTGAACCGGCGCTCTGCAGCAAAACCTGCTGCAGAGTGGGTTGCAGGGCTGAAAGCCTGACGTAATAACCGGAAACCGCGGTCTTGCCGGAGAATGGATTTTAACAAAAAAATCTATCCCGGCAAGCCGGTCGGGCTTGACATTTTATAAAATGTGATGTATATTTTTTTACAACACAGGCGAAACGTTTCACCTGTATTAATTTTCCGCCCGGCAGCGCCGGGATGCGGTGCTGCAGCAAAACAGCGTGCATCCGGAAAAATTGCGGCATATAAAAATATAACCAATACAAATTAATACAGCAAAACAACCACCGGCAGAGGCTTATGGAAGGAGCGACAGTACCTCCCGGGAGTGATAAATCAAGCGAAAGGCAAAAATATGTTCAAAAAACTTTCATTGCTTGCCGCATTGCTGGCAGGCGTATTTACACTGACCGGAGCTGACTACTCCGCGCTCAAGTATTGGCAGGGTATGGCCGGACAGGCTTCGCAGGCGCCGGAAATGGTCAACGAAAAGAGCGCCAACGGCAGCAATGCCGCCGTGGCCAAGGCGGTGGTCAAAGGCAACTATCAGGGTCTGGTGCTGACGCTGGAAGAAGCCGTGCCGGCCGAAAAGATCGACTCCATCACCTTTGATCTGGGGCAGAACATCCGGCCCAAGCGCGATGGTTTCGCGGCAATAGTGCTGCGGTGCAGCGGCCGCGATCTGGTGGGGCAGTTCAAATTTTCCAAAGATAACTGGGGCAGCGTTACTGTCCGGCTGGATAAGGAAAACTTTCCGGAACTGGCCCAAAAACCGCTGGATGGTGTCGGCAATGTCAAAGCAGTGGCATTCAGCATGTTTGCCGGATTCAATTCGCCCGGTCAATATATGGGCGTAGCCAATTTCAAGATCAATCTCAAGCCGGAAAAGGCGCCCGACCCCGAGGTTGCCGCCGAACTTGATGCGGTCGATCTTACGCGCTTCCGGAGCATGACGGGTCAGGCACCGAATCCGCCTGAATTGAGCAAAAAGATCATTCCCGGCGTAGGCGTGGCCGTGGTTGCCACGGCAGTATCCAAAGGCGCGTATCAGGGGTTGGAAATCAATTTCCCTGAACCGGTGGATCTGACCGATGTCGGCGCTATTACTTTTGATTTCGGCCATAATGTCTGGCGCGGCCGCGCCGGCGGCGGTGCGATCCTCATGCGCTATGACCAGCGCAACGGTCTTATGGGGGTTTTCAACTTCGGCAAGACCGAGTGGAGCAAAGTGCGTGTGCCGCTGGATCTGCGCACGCTCAAAGCACTTTCCAAGCAGAGCAACCCCACGCTGGGCAAAGTCAGCAAACTGCAGCTGACCATGTATGCTGCGTTTGATGAACCCGGCGAATATATCGGGGTGGCCAATCTGACCTTTGAACCCAAGCAAACCGGCAGCGGTCTGATCAAAGTCGATAACTACAAATATGCGGCCGCGCCCACCAGCGGCGATAAAAGCGGCAAAGTGCTGATCGACGGCAAAATCGACGAAGCTGACCAGCCCATGTTCCGGCAATATTCGGACAACCCGGATATTATTTTTGACCTCGGAGCGCTTTATCTGGTCGACAAGATCGAACTTTCGGCAGTGGCAGTACCGGGTCAGAATATTTCGGACTACAGTATTTCCACCAGCAAAGACGGCCGCAGCTGGAAGTTGAGCGGCCATGTACGCAACTTTGATAATTCGGCGGCAAAAAAAAGCTATACTGTTGCCGGCAAAGATCTGACCGTGATCGGCCGCTATATCCGCATCAAGTGCGAACGCAGCCGGACGGACTTTCCGCTGCATCTGGCGGAAGTAAGTTTTTTCGGCAAGATCCCGACCGACGAAGAACTGGCCGAAGCTGCCAAACAGAATTATGAACTCGGCCCGCAGCTGCCGGAAGTCAACGACCGGAATTATCTGACGGTCAGTCAGGGCAATGCCTCGTTCAAAATTTGCCGCACCAACGGCGTGGTGGTCGATTATCAGGTGAACGGCCAGCGCATCGCCGAGCGTATTTTTGACAGCTACGAACTCAACGACGGTAAGAAAAAGATCACTGCCGACAGCTATACGAGTAAAGTAAAGAGCATTACCGCTGAAAACGGCAGCGTAACGGTAAAACTGATCAATCCCGCGCTGCCGGATGTAATCATTACCGAAAAATGGTATTGGGATGAAGGCACTCTGGCGCGCCGCATCCAGTACGATTACAGCGGCAGCAAAAAGTATATTGCCTACAGCGCGATCGAAGTGGTGCTGCCGCAGCAGTTCCGCAACGGCGGCGTTTACGAAACCTGGGGTGCCGGTCACGAAATGCAGCACAAGTTTGCCGGCGAAGTAGTCTTTGACTTTGCGGCCGATACCGGCCCGGTGGTCGTTTTTGAAAGCCCCGCCAACGATACGACGGTGCTGACCTACCGCTATAAATACAACGACGAATATATTCACATCGGTTCAGGTACCGTTACGGTGGCCGGCTTTGGCGACAAACGCTCGATCTTTACCGCCAACGGTTTGCGGATGGGCGACGGCATCTGGCAGCTGGATAAACCCGGCACCGGCGGTTCGGTTACCAGTCATGTGCTGGTGGCGAAGGGCGATCTGACCAGTGCGTTCGATAAATACTTGAATCTTTCGGAAGTCAGCAAATACCGCAGCAGCATCAAACGTCCCGCATGGCTCAAAGATTGGCGTTTGCAGTGCGGTCAGGGCTGGGATGGCTACTTTGCCAAAAACGGTCAGCGCTATGCAGAACACATGTCGGATCTCATCCGCGAAGGCTGGATCATCTACGGCGGTTGCGACAGCGACTGGGCATGGGGCGATTTCCCCACCGAAGGCTATGTGCGCAACCTCTTCGGCGGCCGTTTGACCCCCAAAGAACTGCAGGATCGGGATAACGCCATCCGTCAGCGCGGCAATATCAAAGTATTTCAGTACACCTGGCTGTGGAGCGCATCCAAAACGAGCAAGATCTACGCCAAACATCCGGACTGGTTTATTTCGCACGATCAGGATGGGCGGGAACTTTCGTTCTTCCCCGGTTGCGGCATCAACTATTACCGGTTGGTGGGGATTCCGGAATCGGCGGACGAAATCGTCAGCAGCATTACCCGTTTTGTCAACTTCTACAATCAGGATCTCTGGTATCTGGATGGCGGCGGCTCGCCCGCGACGGTGGACTGGAAGAATATGCGGCTGGATGCACCCAATGCCTGGGATAAAGTGCTGTACCGGGTGCGTACTGCCATTCAGCAGGATAATCCCGAACGCGCATTTTTCTGCAACCATCCGGAAAACCCGGTGGCCGATTTCGGTTATCTGGAAAGTTTCGGCGGTCTGATCACCACCAACTGGCGCGACGGTGCCACCTGGATGTACAAATTCAAGCTCTGGCAGCGTGATGATCCGATGCGCAGCCCGCTTTATATCTACTGGCTGGGCGGCGATGTGGATACATCTTTCCGGCAGTATGTGGTGGGTACCGGCCTGGGGTTGACCTTCGGCGGATCTAACGACAAGCGGCAGGATGCGGCTTTGATCAGCGTTTATCCGCAGAGCCGCTGGGCCCGGCTGGTCGATGCCGACATCAAACCCAACTGGCGCTATGAGCCGGAAGAAATGTTTGAGATCATGCCGCTGACTTTCGGCAGATCCGGCTGGCTTTTCATCAAAAATCATGAGCCGAAAACTGCTTCGCGCCAGGTATCGTTCGATGCTGCTAAACTCGGCTTGACCGACAGCAGCAAACCGGTCTATCACTGGTGCTTTACGCTGCGCAATCATAAAGACCACAAAGGCTTGCTCGGCGAAAAAGAACGCGAAGCCAACTACCGCGCCAGCCGCTGGGCCAGCGACTTTTTGCTGGATGTGGAATATCTGGGCGCAACTGATTACAGCCGGCGCATCGAACGCAAATTCGATGTCAACAGCAAACAGCTCAAACTCTGGTACACCACCCAAAGTCCCGCGCTGGTCTACAGCGTGGACGAAATGCGCAATCAGCTGTGGCTCGACAACACCATGGGCGTACAGGTCAGCGGTTCGCTCAACGGCAGCCAAATGACGCTGCAAGTCAAATCCGAACGCAAGAGTGCCGAAATCGCCGCTTTGATCCCGGTTGGACAATATGTCAAGAGTGTCAAAGTCAACGGTAAGAACACAAACTGGAATCCGGCCGTGGATGGCAATACCCGTCTGGCACTGATCAGCGTCGGACAGGGCAACTCGGATGTTGAAATTGCATTTGCGCCGGCCGCCGGCCGCAACCGAGCGGTCTGCAAGCTGGATGTAAGTGCGGCCAAACCCGGTCAGACGATGCGTCTTGCGTTGACTCCGGCAATCGACAGCGCCACGCTGGTCATCACCAATCGCGGCGATATGGTTTGGGCCAAACAAGGCTCTGCCGCCGAAATCAAACTGCCGAATGGCATTACCGGCGGCGAATACACGGCCACAGCTTACGATGCGGCCGGCAACATGCTGGCGCAGCAGAACTTCAAGCTGGCGGCGGGCCGTCCGCAGATCGGCAAATGGACTTTTGCCGAACACTTCCCGCAAGTGGATAAATCCGGCGACAAGTGGAGCAGCACTGCCACCAAAGGCTGCGGCAATGTTTACGCCGATCCGGTCAAACGCACCGCCGGGATCGAGGTCGCGCCCATGCCGACCAGTGCCTGGGCGCAAATGGCGGCCGGGTTCGAGTGCGAACTGCAGCGCTATGTAAAGATCCGGGTTTCCGGAAATTTGTGGTACTACAATATCTACGGTCTGCACGACGGCATCCGCGGTCTGCATATAAAATGGGATAACCCCGGCGCATATCTCGGGATGGTTTTTGACTTTGCCGATGCCAGCGGCAATTATACCAAACGCGTGCAGGCCGGTTTGGGTCACGCGCAGGAGCGTTATGTAAGCACTGTGCCCAACTGGGGCGCCAAACGCAGTCCGGATGCGATCGCCAGCGTTTCCAACTACGCGGTGGGCAAAGAAAAAGAAGAAATTTTCTGGCTCGACTTGCATGAATTGGGTGCGCCGGATGATTGGAACGGCAAGGTCTACTGCTCGCTTTTGTGGAATCTGGTATCGCCCGACCGCAATGTTCATATTGAAATATTGGACAGCCGCAACTCGCTGCCATCCGGTGCTGTTGCCAACAAAGTATTCTTTGTGCGCGGCGGCAAGAAAGCTGAACTCAAGAAATTCAAACTGCCCCGCACGACCGGCAAGATCACCATTGACGGTATCGGCAATGACGCGGCGTGGAAAAATGCTTTGGAATTCAAAGAGTTTTTCCGGCTGGGGGCGCCCGGTCTGATGGCACCGCCGACCTCGGTAAAGCTCATTGCTGACAGCAAAAATCTCTATTTGCTGGCAGAATTGAACGAAAGTGCCGACAGCGATTTCACCATCGACAAAAACGGTAAACCCTGGTACAATGACGGTATCGAAATCTACATCCGCACCCGCAACAGCAAGAGCGAATATGTACAGTATATTCTTGCGTTGGCCGGGCAGAGCCATCAGGAACGGGTCAGCCGCATCGAAGTCGGTGCGCCGCGCACCCCGATCGAGGTGATCCCGTTCAAAATAAGTGTCAACGGCAAAAAGGCATTCATCGAAGCGGAGATCCCGCTGAAGGTGTTCGGCGAAGGTGCGTCCGGATCGCGTTTCAACATCGGCCGCAACCGTATGCAGGGCGGCAACCTGCAGGCTTTTTCGATCGCCGGCGGCAAAGCATATTTGAACTTTGACGCGCTCGAACTGATCTGGTAAGGCTGTATTACGGTTTTATTTTACGCCTAATCCTGCGGAAAGTGGAAACTTTCCGCAGGATTTTTTGTCTTGACAGAACAAGTTTTTCCGGATTATCATGGAGGGTTTATTGCAAATTCAATAAAATATGCTATTGTATACAGAAGTTTACAGTATTAAATAGTCCCCGTAAAGGGTTTACCATATAATTTTATGAAAAAATACGATCTTATAATCGTTACGCAGGAGCCGTTCCCCAGCGGGCTGGCCGCCACCAACCGGTTGCTGACTTATGCCAGAGAACTGGCCAGGGAATATGCGGTTAAAGTGATCGTAGTGCGCCCGTCTGAACTGGAGAGCAATATCCGCAACCATGAGGCGATCGGCAGCTTTAAAGAAGTTGACTTTGAATACACCGCCGGAACTACGGTGTGGCCGCAGGCAAAAAGCAAGCTGACCAAACTGCTTTTGATGCTCAAAAGCTACCGGAATCTGAAAAAACGCCTCCGAGAACACCGCCCCCGGGCCGTGATCTATGTCAGCCGGTCGCCAATGCTGGCCGCCGCGCTGTTGCGCTGGCGCCGCAAACTGGGGTACAAACTTTTCCGCGAGATCAGCGAGCTGGCAGTCATGCCCAAAGGTTTTTTCCGGAAGCGGCAGCTCAAACGCTCAATAAAAAATGCCGATGGCCATATTGCCATGACCAACGAGATCGTCCGGCAGATGAACAGTATGGGCAACTACAATACATTGCTGCTGCCGATGAGCGTGGATATATCGCACTTTGATCTTACCAGAACGCGCCAACGCGGAAAGTACTTTTTTTACTGCTGCGGTGCAACGTGGGAGCGCGACGGCGCATTGGATTTTCTCAAGGCGTTTGAAAAATTCTGCGCCGTGGTGCCGGATTACGAACTGCAGATGGCCGGCAAGTTGATTCCCGGCAATGCTTATCACGATCAAGTTAAAGAGTTTATCGCTAAATCGCCATATAAAGAGCGCATGAAACTGCTGGGGCAGCTGCCTTCGGAACAGATCCCGGAACTGTTGATGAGTTCTGCGGCGGCAGTTATGTCGCCGGTAAAGGATTACATTACCGGCGGCTTCCCCACCAAGCTGGGCGAATATCTTGCCGGAAATGTGCCGGTGATCTGTACGGCGGTAAGCGAAATACCCGACTATCTGGACCGCTCCAGCGCCTATATCACCACGCCGGGCAATGTGGATGAACTGGCTGATTTTATGATCCGTGCGGTTCAAAATCCGGATGAAGCCGCTCAAATCGGTGCCAACGGCAGAAAAGTCGTGGAAAAACACTTTGTCATCAGTGCTTACGCTGAAAATCTGGCGGAATTTCTGGAAATCAAGCCATATAAAAAACATATCGGATTTCTGGCGCCGACCGCATATAATTACTTTCACGGCAAAGGTTTCGGCGGGGCGGAGCTGCAGATAAAACAGTTTTCAAAAATGTTTTATTCCGCCGGGTACAAAGTTACCGTGCTGACCAACGAACGCAATCAGCCGCGCAAGGAATTTGTCGACGGCGTGCATCTGGAATATGCGCCGCTGCGTTTTCTCGGCGGCAGCAATCTGTATTTTTTTATTGATACGCTGCGTTTTGTCCGGCAAGTCAAATCTTTGCAGCTGGATTGGTGTTTTTTCAAGAATCCCAACGTTGCACTTTATCAGTTGTCGTTGGCGCGTAAGCGATCCAAAAATATGCGCACAGTCAAGATCTTTGCTTCCGACGACGACGCCCGCCCGGGCAATTCTCTGCAGAGCAAACTCTATAAGCGCGGAATAAAAGCAACCGATAAATTTGTTTTTCAGACCCGCGTGCAGCAGGAGCTGGCCCGGCAGAATCTGCATATTGACGGCGTGGTCATACCCAACATATTCACGCCGCCGGAGCCGGGGGAAAATCCGGTCAAGGATATTGATGTATTGTGGGTCGGCGCATTCAACAACTTCAAATGCCCGGAAAAACTTTTGGCTGTTGCCCGACAACTGCCCCAATACAAATTTTGCGTGATAAGCAAGCCGGTAAGTCGAGAATATCAACCCTTGCTGGAAGAAATAAAATCTTTGGATAACGTTGACTTTGCCGGTACCGTTCCGTTTGAGAAAACTCCGGAATACTTTGCCCGCGCCAAGGTGTTTTTGTGTACCAGCGCCGTGGAGGGCTTCCCCAATACCTTTTTACAGGCGTGGTATGCCAATGCGGGCGTGGTCAGCGTTACCTTCCCCTGCGACGGCTTGCTGCTGCAGCATAATATCGGGGTGCTTTCAGGTTCGGAGGATCGGGCTGCAGCGGATATAGACCGGCTGCTGCAAGATGCAGAAAAATTGCAAACATTGACTGCCAATGCCGGAAAGTATCTGAATAAAAATCACACCGTCAGCCAAACTTTGCGGAGTTTTGAAAAACTGATCTATGAATAAAACAAGTACCAACCAGCCGGCACAACCGGAAAAAAATACCACCCGCAACCGGGTGCTGATATTTGTACCCAAACTTTCGCTGGCCGGCGGGATTGCCAATTATTACCGGAAGATCCGGGATTTTCTGCCGGGGGAATATTATCTGTTTGAAAAATCCCAGGCCAAAACTCTGCCGGGCAAATTGCTGGCCACGGTGTACGATCTGCTGCGCTTTATCTGTTTGCTTTATTCCGGAGAGTTTCAGGCAGTCTGCCTGAACCCCTCGCTCAAACCGCTGGTGGTCAAACGCGAGGCAGTCTACGCTTTTATTGCCAAAAAACTGTTCCGGCGGAAATTGATAATTTTCTGGCACGGCTGGCGCGAAGATTACGCTGATGAGTTGGAAAAAACCAATTTGCAATGGTTCAAAAAACGTTATTTCTGTGCCGATAAAATGTTGGTTTTGATTTCGCAAGTACGGCAGAAACTGGCGGATTGGGGCTACGATAAAAGCGTAACACAGGTAGTAACCTGTTTTGATGAATCTTACCGGACTCTGACGATCCCGGAGCGTACGGCCGAGCCGTGCCGGATACTCTTTCTGGCCCGGGTGGAAAAAGATAAGGGCATTATGGAAACGCTTCAGGCTTACGCCATTGCCCGTTCCCAAAGCCAGGTGCCGCTGCAGCTTTGCATTGCCGGCGATGGCGGCGCATTGGCCGAAGCCAAAGAGTATGTCAAAAAACATCAGCTGCAAGATGTGGAGTTTGTCGGCTATGTGCGCGGCGATGATAAATTGCAGGAATTTATGCGCGCCGATATTTTTATTCAGCCTTCATACAGCGAAGGGTTGCCCGGCGCCATGCTGGAAGCAATGGCTTGCGCACTGCCGGTAGTAACCAGTCAGGTCGGCGGCATACCGGATTTTTTTGAAGAAGAAAAAATGGGTTTTATGCTCAATACCCTCGATCCGGCCTGCTATGCGGAAAAATTGGTCGTTCTGGCCGGAGATCCGGCTGGGCGCAGCCGGATCGGGCAATACAATCGCCAATATGCGTTAAATCGCTTCAGCGCATCGCAAGCGGCCGAACTGCAGTGCAGAGAAATGCGCGAAGTCGTGCCGGAAGCAGTTGCAGCAAATAAAGATATACCCTCCGATGCGTGGAGCTGCCGACGCGGTTTTCTGATTATATCTTTACTGCTGGTGGCGCTGACCGCCGGAGCTTTTGCCGCCATGGAGTATCATAATTCCCAGGGCTTGCTTTCGCGCGACGGCTACAGCTATTTGCTTTATACACAATTGGCGCTGGAAGAATCGTGGAGCGCAGCGCTGGAGCGTTATCCGGAAATGAGCGACTACCCGCCCGGGCTGGTGATGATGATGTACGGCATCGGCAAGCTGGGCGGCGACTTTGAGCTGGCGGGCAGGATCAGCAATTTGCTGGGGATCTTGCTGACCGGCTGGGGGGTGTTGATTTTATCGCGCCGGCTTTATAAAGATAAATTTATGGCGTTGTGCTGCGCGCTGATGGCCGTAAGTATGCCGAAACTTTACATGGAAGGCTGTAATATATTGCGCGACCCGATCTATTGGGCGATCATGCTCTGGAGCGTGGTTTTGCTGTTGGAAATGGTGCGTTGTACCGCCGCTGACCGGTTGCGGTACTGGCTTTGCACTCTGGGGATGAGTCTGCTCTGCGGCATGGGTTGCATTGTCCGCAAAGAGGGGCTTTTTCTGGCACTGCTGTTGGGGTTGATAACCTGCTTCGGAATCAAACAGAAGTTGTGGTGCCGGGTGGTCAGCGTACTTATACTGCTGTTGGTTGCGGTCTGTTTTATACTGCTGCCGGGAGTGCTGGGCGTGCCGTGGAATATATTGAATTCACTTGAACGGGGACTGCGAAGCTCTTGACTATGCTGAATATATTGGAAAATATGATTTCGCTGATCGGCGGCGCCGGGTTTTACTTTGTGCCGATCCTCGCCTTGATGGCTATATTGAATTGGCGCGAATTAGAGCCCGGTCGCAGTAAGCAGATCTATCTGTTGATCGCCGCACTTATGCTGCCGGCTTATTTGCTGTTGGGCAATTCATCGCGTTATTTGCTTATACCGCTGATATTGTGTGCGCCGCTGGCGGGGGCGGGGACAACGATGTTATTGCGTTTCCTGCGGTTTTTCCGCTGTTTTGATTGGCTCAAGCGGCGTTATCTGATGCTGGCTTTTACTATTCCGGCGGTGGCGGTTTCCTTTTTGCGGCTGTCATTGCGCAATCACGAAGATGTGCTGTTTGAGTTTGAAAGCACCATGCGCCGTGAGGCTGCCGAACCGGTCATACTCCGGAGCGTGGATTGTTCGCACGGCCGGGTGCTGGGCGGGCTTCTGATGTACGATAAAGCGATCGACTTTGCCGATTTTGAATCCGACTGGCCGCGGGCGATCGACTTTCTGACGCAGCAGCAGTATAACGACAAACCAATTTACTTTTTTATCCGGATACCCAAACGCTACACCGCCGGAGATATAGCCGACTGGTTCCGGGGCAAATACGGCATTTACCCGTTTGATATTGTCAAGCAGGAAGATGACTATCTGCTGATAAAGTTCAACGGCAAGATCGCCGACGGTGCCGCGCCGCTGCCGGCGGCAGAGGCTTTGAGCGGTTTGCCGGATGAATTGACCGTTGAACCTTTCCGTGGCTGGGTGCGCGCGCCATTGCCGGAAACTTGGGTGCGCGCGCCGGAAACAGCGCTGCTGCTGCGGCCGGAAAATGGAACAGCGGACGAAAAATATATTTATTTCCGGCTTGAAAATGGTTCTGCCCCGGAGCGGGGATATTTGAATATGTTCAATCAGTTGGGCTGGCGGTTGGATGGCCGGGATTTTCAGCTCCGTACAATCCCCGGCGGCGCCGTTGAGCTGCCATTGAGCGCAGGCAATAAGGTCGATTTTCAGCTCAATGACGAAAAACCGCTGGTATTGGATTTGCCGGAAGTTTATGTCAATACAGATTGTCAGCAGTTGTATCTTGCCGGAGCGGTGCCGCATTACCGGCCCGGCAGCAGACGCTTTGAATTCAGTGCGCCTGATGGCGTGGCGGATCTGAAAAAAAACGGTTCCGCCGCAGTTGATTATACTGTAAAAGATATTTACCGCCAGCAGAGTACGCAAATTGATTTTACTGTGGTCAGGGCGGATTGCCGGGTATTGAAAAGCCGCCCGCTGAAAATATTGCTGGTCGAAGATAAAATTTCCTCCCGGCTGGAGCTGGCCGAGCCGCTGCAATCACTTCTGCATCCGGATAGTTTGCTGGAGTGTCTGCCGCTGCAGTCCGGCAACGAAAACAGCTGGCATACTGCCGCGCAAACCCACTATAAGTCCGGCGATTTTGATGTGGTATTGCTGAATATTGCGGCCGACAGCTTTGCCCGCCCGTGGAGCATACCGCTTAAAATCGGCCCGTTCATGGATAAATATGCTACTGAAACTGTAAAGAAATTGCGCAAAAAATACCCGGAAGCCATGATCGCAATCATTCTGCCGCCGCCGCCGGCGCCCGGAGCCAGCATGTACCCGTTCACTTCACCGCTGCAATCGCGTCTGGCCTACTGGCACTCGGCCCGGGCGCTTTACCGCTGGCAGCAGCGCAAAAAACATAATGTGAGTATTGTACCGCTGACGCTGACAGTCGATCCGCAAGCCGGTTATGTGCGTTATTCTGCGGCGCGTCCGGTCTGGGAGGGGTTCAAATTCACCCCCCGCAGCCGTCAGGCTATGGCCGAAACAGTAGGAGCGTTTTTAGTCAATAAGTTGTATGATTCAAGATAAAGGGTGGATTTTATGAAAATTATCAGTGTGGTCGGAGCGCGGCCGAATTTTATGAAGATCGCGCCGTTTTGCCGGGCTTTGGCGCAGGAAAAAAGTATAGAACATATACTGGTGCATACCGGGCAGCATTACGATGTGCGGATGTCGGAAGCGTTTTTTACGGCATTGAATATTCCCAATCCGGATGTGCATTTGAATATCGGCAGCGGTTCACACGCCGAACAGGTCGGAAAAACCATGATCGAGTTTGAAAAAGTCGTCAAGGCCGAGAAACCCGACTGGGTGGTAGTGGTGGGCGATGTAAACGCCACTTGCGCCTGTTCCATTGTGGCCAAAAAAGAACATGTGCGCCTTGCGCACATCGAAGCGGGCTTGCGCTCCGGCGATATGACCATGCCCGAAGAAGTCAACCGGCTGGTTACAGACCGGCTGGCCGATCTGCTGCTGACGCCTGACCGGATCTCCAATGCCAATCTGGCCGCCGAAGGTGTAAGCGCCGACCGCATTGAATTTGTCGGCAATATTATGATCGACACATTGGAAAGTCAACGCGGCAAAGCCGCTCAAATCGATTTAAGTTCGCTCATCAGCCGCGAAGCATTGAGCGAAAATATTCTGGTGCCGCAGTTGAGCGAAAACAACTTTGCAGTTATGACCATGCACCGGCCCAGCAATGTCGATTCCATGGAAACACTTGCTCCGCTGATCGAGTTCCTGACCACCGAAGTCGCGCCGAACATGCCGCTGCTGTGGCCGATCCACCCCCGCGCACGCAAACAGTTGGAGCTGTTTGGCTTGTGGGATAAAGTCGTGAAGAATATAACCTTGCTCAATCCGCTGGGCTACCACGATATGCTGCGGCTCAATATGGGGGCCAAACTCATGCTGACCGACTCCGGCGGGCTGCAGGAAGAGTGCTGCGTGCTGGGTACGCCCTGTCTGACTTTGCGCTGGAACACGGAACGGCCGGTAACGCTGCGCGAACACGGCGGAGCTTCCATGCTGGTGGGCAACAGTGTGGAAAAGATCCGCGCGGCTTATCAGGATGTTTTGAACAGTTCGCGCGCGCCCCGGCGCCCCGAGCTTTGGGATGGGCATACCGCCGAAAGGATCGTCAGTGCCCTTTTGAAGCACGCTTGAGTTTAAACAGCTCCCGGCCGGGTCAAATCAACCTGTTGCCGGGATTTTTTTAATATAAAACTGCCGACAAATCCATAACTTTATTGTAAAAACTGTTTTTATGGCTGATTTACGATAAAGTTATGGCGCGTTGGCGGATCTTTTTCACCCAATCCGGTCCGGGGACGTTTATCGGGCGGATTTGAAAAAGTCAAGGATCTTGCGCCAGAGATTCCGCCTGGATGATTTTTTCAGAAATTCATCGGGCGCAAACCACTGTTGTCCATTGCCGGTAAATTTTTCAAAAAATTTACTGCGGTTGCAATTGGGAACCAAACTGCTGTAAAACCGGGGATTGGAAATTTTGACTGTATCCATAGGGAATTCCTGCAGTATTGATAATTTACATTCACGCAAGGAACTTTCGCCGGCCGCAGAATGGGTAATGACCATACTCGCACCGGTCGAATTGTTTAATTCCGGTTTTATTTTATGCAGTTTCCAAAAATCCCCCATGCTTATATCTGCCCCGGAATGACCACACTTAAAGGCACAATTGCTGCAGCTTTTTCTGGAAATCAATCCCTGCAGAAAGAGCTGCACATAAGGGGAGTTTTTGCCGGTATGCGACTCGATTTTTTCTCCGCATTTGACCACCAATGAAGATTGGTGCCAACCGGTACATTTATCCCGGAATGCAACCGAGGTTACCGGAGATGAGAATTTTTCCGCCAGATGACGCAAATAACTTTGCCAGACTCCGGGTGATGGAACGCTGTTGCAAATAATTTCCGCACAAAGCAGATTGGGATAAACATGTCCTTTCAGAAAACTCTTGAATGCCGCGATTTGACATGGGGTGCCGCTGAACAACAATTGCCGACCGCTTTGCAGTATTTTGAGTGCCTGGGCAAACAGTTCCGGCGGAACTGCTGACTGCACATATTTGGCTTTGACCAGCAGAGCCAAATCTTTTTCGTTTTCGATCAGCATCAGTTTTACATTAAAGTTTTTATCAAACGCTGCGCCCGCAACACAACCGTTCTGTGCAAGGATTTGCCGGGCAAGGGCCGGAAACACTCCCCCGCTGGAAGCGGAAGCAACCAATTGCTCATCGGCCGCGATCGCATAGTAGCAATGTTGTTCCAAATCGGGAACTGAAGTATTATTTTTCTGCCTGTTGACCGGGCAGTTTTTGCTGCACAGAGAACAATCAGTGCAAAGTTCAGGTTGGATTTCAGGGAAAAGAAAACCTTCCGGATCCGGCTTCATGGTAATGGCTCCGGCCGGACAAATTGCCGCACAAAGTCCGCATCCGCAACACGCGCCATGGCATATTTTCATTTTTCAATCTCCGTAACGCTACGCAAAAAATTCCAGCCGACAGCTTGCAGATCTTTTATTTTTGCATTGATCATTGAAAAATCAAAAACATGGTTGACCGCCTTATTGAAATCATCGCGGCAATAAGCACCGGATATATCAAAATACTCATCCAGTGTATCAAATCGTGCATCATGGTCATTTTTGGGTATAACAACAAAACGGGTGTTGAACAGCAGCGAAAAAACAGTTCCATGAAATGAATCTGTTACCACACAGCAGGCATTATCGATCAATGATAAAAATTCCGGAATTTCCGGGTAACGCAGTATGCTGCCGGGCAGATCCGGATTGTTTTGGTGTTGAGCCGCAACCACGATCATTTGCAGACCGTTTTGCCGGCAATAATCGACAATTTCTTTTTCGCGTTTCAGATTGCGGCCGACAGTATAAATCAAACAATACTTTTTTTCTGCGGCGAGTTGGGGTATCTGCAGCGATTCCCGGTAAAAATCTCCGGAAAAAAGCATTACCGGATCAGGCACCAGTACCGCCGAGTCGATCCCCGCTTTCTTGCACTGGGCAAGTGCCTCGGATTCCCGCACGGATATACCGCAAAAATTTTGCAGTTTTGATTTGAAAATACTCAAATATTGCTCACTTGTTCTGGCTTTGGAGCCAATACTGGCAGCATAACTGAACCGAAGCGCATCAGGTGGCCCGAACTCAAGAAAATATGATGGAGAAGGTACTTTGCTGCTCCAAACCTGATCGGAACCGGTAACAAGCGCATCCACTTCTATTTTATCTTTGAGCAAATCCCGGTGAGAATGGTAGTGTTTGGCCGAAAGAGTCATGTTGCTTTGAGCAAACTCCCGGAATTTTCTGGGATGAAGTTCTTCTTCGCGCTGTTCGGCACGTCTTCTTTTTAAGGCCTTGAGTACCCGGAAGGGCGACTTGTACCATTTGCGTAAGACATTATGGAATGAAAAACTTGCCTGAAGCAAAAAGACTTCATGCCCCAGGTGTTTCAATGCCGACTGCAAGGCGTATGCCTGCAACATGGCTCCATAGTTACTTAAAGAACCGTAATGCGTTATTTGAGCAATTTTCATTGATGTACCGATTTTGATGTGCCCCTAAAAATTTGGACGGGTTAAACTACATGGAATGGATTCGGAATTGTACCGGGCTCATTCCTTTTAATTTTAAAGATACTCTCTTGTTGTTAAAATAGCAAATGTACTCTTCAAGTTTCTGCTGAAAATCTTCAACAGAACTAAAGGTTTCACCGATAAATATTTCTGTTTTCAGCCTGCCGAAAAAGTTTTCCATAACACTGTTATCCAAATAAATTCCTTTTCCGGACATGCTTTGAGTAATATTATGTTCTTTATGGGCAAGTTGAATCAGCATAACATTTTGCCGTTTCCTGCAGCGGAAAATAAGACCGGCATCCGTTTTTTATTTTGATGGCAAAAACATTTTCCGGTGGTATATTATATACTGCATAGAATTTTATCAACTCCGGGAGTTTTTTTATGCCAGCAGGCGCCATTCAGGATTTTACCCGCGGATCGCTTTTCAAACCGATGTTGCGATTTGCCGTACCATTCATGCTTTCCAACGCCTTTCAGGTGCTTTACAGCATGGTCGATATGCTGGTGCTGGGCCGTTATGTGGGCAAAAGCGCGATCGCATCGGTAATGTCCGGCGGCTTTATGGTGATGTTTCTGATGATGATCGGGTTGGGCATTTCCACCGGCGGACAGGTTCTGGTATCTCAACTCATCGGCAAGGGCGAAAAACATCAGCTCAAATCAGCGATCAGCACCCTGACCGGCATGAACCTGATCGCGGCAGTGATCCTTTCAGCAGCGTCGGTAATGCTGGCTCCGTGGCTGCTGAAACTTGTAAACACACCGGAAAATGCGTGGCAGGAAACATTGGATTATCTGCAGATCTGCGGCGGCGGATTGATCTTTATATACATATACAACGTAGTTTCGGCTGTGCTGCGCGGCGTGGGCGACTCGGTGCGGCCATTCATCTTTATCGTAGTTTCGGCTGTGCTGAATGTACTGCTTGACCTGCTGTTTGTGGCAGTTTTCCATTGGGGAGTCGCCGGGGCGGCCGCAGCTACAGTCATCAGTCAGGCCGCGGCTGTGTTTATGGCCATATATTACATGTACCGCCAGCGGCAAGTATTTGATTTGCAATTCAATTGGCAGTTATTGAGCTGCAACCCGGCTATGCTCAAGGTGTTGATCAAACTGGGCGTGCCGTTTGCAGTGCGGTTCGGCGCAATCAATATATCCATGATCTTTGTGGTGGCGCTGATCAACAGACTGGGGGTGGAAGCGGCGGCGGCATTCGGCATTGCACTGCGGTTGGACGAACTGGCCAACAAGATCTCGCAAGGCGTAATGATGGCAGTTTCCACCATTGTCGGCCAGAATATCGGCGCCGGCAATATCGACCGTGTCCGCAAAGGGGTCTATTACGCGTGGGGCATCTGCGGAGGATTTTTCCTGATCTTCGGACTGGTAATGTACTTTTTCCCCCGGGGCATGTTCAGTATTTTCACCGATGACCCCAGCGTGCTGGATCTGGCGCCGGTGATCGTCGGCGGCCTGCTGCTGCACTACCCGGCACTGTTGATAATGAAAGGTACCAACGGATTTGTGCAAGGCATCGGCAATGCGGTGTTCGGATTGATAATCGCCTTGCTGGATGGATTTGTCTGCCGGATATTTTTCAGCTGGTTTTTTGGCATATATCTGCAGATGGGCCTGTTCGGACTGGTGCTGGGTTACGCACTGGCAACCTACAGCACGGCACTGCCCAACTTGTTTTATTTCCTCTTTGTACCGTGGCACAAGCGCCAAACTGTGATCTGAAAAATATCCGGTTTGCTGTTTGCAATAGCCCGGCAAAGCGTGTATCTTAAACTTGCAAATGATGATTTTTCTTCGATCATGGCAAATTTTTTTTGAATCGGATGGATTTTTACTGACAATAAAACCGCGTTAACAGGCATTGTAGTGAGTGAAAAACAAAAAAGCAAACAGGATTTGGACTGCATGAGTAAAAAATGCGATTCTCCAGTTGCTCATGCCGGGTTGCCTGATGAAATATTGACAGCCGCCGCGCGGCAAGGCAGCGAACAGGCGTTGGAAATACTCTATGAGCGTTACCGGAAACCGCTGTATGCCTATTTGAACCGGATGCTGGGCAATGATACCATGAGCGCCGATGATGTGTTTCAGGAGTTGTGGATCAAGGTGTTCAATAAGTTGTCTGATTACCGGGAAGACGGCAAATTCAGCGCATGGTTGTTCCATGTGGCGCGGAATCAGGTTTTGGAGCATTTCCGGCGCGAAAAGAGCCGCGCCAGGATCGGCGCGGTAACTGACGATGGCGAGCTGCCGGAAACCGGCGGCTGCGGCGAAAACCCGCAATCGCTGGTTGGCGCCCAGGAGTTGCGCGAGCGGTTGGAAGAACTGCTCCAGCAATTGCCGCAGGAACAGCGCGAGGTTTTTATAATGCGGCAGAATGATTTGAGTTTTAAAGAGATAGCCGCAATTCAGAAGTGCCCTTTGAATACCGCGCTGGGGCGGATGCACAATTGTTTGAAATTTTTGCGACAGCATTTATATCTATAGAGGTGAAAATGAAAAACGAATCGGAAAAAATCAAGATCAGCTGCACTATCTGCGAAGAAGCTGTTGTTGCCGGTACTGCGAACAGCGATCCGTCGATCCGGGCGCATCTGGCCGGATGCCCGTCGTGCCGGGAGTTCGCCGATTTTCAAAAAGATCTGCTGGCGCTGGAACCGGTCATTAAGGGCAACATACCGGAATTTGCGGAGATCAAACGCATTAGCTATAAGCGCAAAGACCGTACCCGCAAGATGTTGCGATTGGTGGTAATACCGATGAGCATAGCGGCGGCGGTCGCGTTGTGCATCGGCACGGTGCTTTTCGATGTGCAGCTGACAACGGTCAGCTATGAGCCTTCGCAGCAGCCGAACAGTCAGCATTATACCGCAGCAGCCGCTTCGTCCGCAGCGCCGGATGAGATCGAACCGGTCAACATCTGGCCGGTCGAAGACGATATGTTTGCTGCCGCGCTGGAAGAAAACAGCGTGACCCTGACTTGGGATCAACCCATCACAGGGGTGCAGATCTGCAAAAATTCGATGCAGGATGCCCGCAACGGAGAACAGTGGAGTATTGAAGTATTCAACCTTTACAGTGAGGATATGATATGGTAAAAAAATGTATTATGCTGGCTGCACTGGCAACCGCAATGACGACTGCACTCTGCGCTGATCAGCCCAAGCACAATCCGGAGCGTGCCACCCAACCGGCCACCCGGCGCGAAGAACCGCGCCGCAGCCGCCCCCGGATGTCGCCGCCGGTTTACGCGCCGTCAGAAACGAAATCTGAAAGTACAAGCAAGGCCGACCGCAGCAAACTTGATAACGCCCGGCGCCGCCGGATTGAGATCATGGTGTTGATCAATGCTTGCAAGATCATGCCCGAAGCCGACCGCGCTCCGCTGAAAAAAGAATTGCTCAAGCGCATTGACGCCGATTTTCAGGCTATGGTCGTGGATCAGAAAGAGCGCATCGCGCGCGCCGAAGCTGAACTCCAGCGTCTGCGTCAGGAATTGGACGAACGCGAGAAAAAACGCGAAGAACTGGTCAAACGCGAATTTGAACGGCTGCTGAACATGCCCGCGCCCGGCTTCACCCGGCAGCAAACACGGTAAATAATTGCATTTGTATTCCCCGCGGAATAGAAAATTCAGCGGCGGGTACTGAAACGTGCTTTCATTTCCCGGAACTGGATCGAGTCTGCGCCGAAGATCAAACCCGATGTTTCGATCGCATTACCGATGCTCCAGAAGTTCTTGCGGAACGGCAGCTGTTGGAGCGCATCCCACAAAAGCTGCCGGGCGCATCTGGCATCGGGCATCTGACTCAAGCGTTCCGGCTCAAAATGACGCACCAGCATCCCCGGATCGTGCCAGAAGGCGCGGCCGATCATGGTGCCGTCGAGCCGGAGCGTCCGGCAGAGTTTTTCCGCTTCGACCGGATCGGTTATATCGCCGTTGCCGAAGCGCAGAATATGTTCCGGAAGAACCGCACACGCGGCCGCCAGCCGCGCTTCCCGCCCGGGTACACTGCGATACCCCTCCTGCACTGTGCGGTAGTGCAAAGTAAACATATCGACTTGCCCGGCGCTGCTCCAGAGTTTGAGGATATGGCCGGAATTGGCAAAAGAATCGAAGCCCAGACGGGTTTTGATACTGAAAAATCCGCCGGAAAGTTTTTGGCTTATTGCCTCGATGATCCGGGCCGTCCGGTCAGGATCTTTGAGCATCCCACCGCCCGCGCCGTGCCGCACCACCTGATGACTGGGGCAACCGCAATTAAGGTCGATACCTGTTGCGCCGCAAGCCATGCCCCGCAGCGCGGTTTCGGCCAGTTTATCTTTATCCACCCCCATGATCTGCAATATCACGCGGTTGGTCGCTGGGGCAAAAGGCGCCAGAAACTTTTTGATCTCTTTTTCTTTCGGCACGCTTTCGGAAACCCGCAAAAAGGGTGTTACCCACACGGGCGTCAGTTCAAGATCGTTACAGACTTCGATCAGTCCCGGCCGCATGACGCCTTCCATGGGAGCAACAAGAATATTGTATTTTTTGAGAAAATCTTTCATAACCGCACAAAAGATAGCACTAAAGCAGTAAAATTGCAAATTCCAGCTCTTGCAGAAATCCAATGTAAGTGTATATTAATCCAGTGAAGCAAGAAACTTTTAACCGGATGACGCCTATAATGTACAACGCCATAATCTGCCGCTATCACGAAATTGCCACCAAAGGCAACAACCGCGCTCACTTTGAGCGTACCATGCTGGAAAATCTGCGCCGTATACTGCGTGTGCAGCTGCCCGATCTGCGCTACCGCAAAGTGCGGGGGCGGATCTGGATGGAATTTGCCGACAAACGCGATTTTACCGAATCAGAATTAAGTATCGTCCGGCACGAACTGAAGCTGCGGGCGCTGGGGATCGAAAACTTTTCTCCGGCCATTGTCTGCGCCCCGGAGCTTGAGGAAATAGAAGCCAAACTGCAGAGTGCCGCCGCCGAACTGCTGCCGGATCTGATCGAACAAGCTCATGCGGAAAACCGCACTCTGCGCTTCCGCTTCCGCGCCCGGCGCAGCGATAAAAACTTTCCGCTCAAATCGCAGGAAATCGAAATCAGACTTACCAGTTTGCTGGGCGGTATCTACGGCCGCGAAAATCTGAAACTGGATCTGAACGACACTGCAAATCTGACCATTGGCGTGGAAGTACGCGAAGAACTGGCGATCATCTGGCTGGAAACTTTTGCCGCGCCCGGCGGATTGCCCGTCAGCAGCAATGACCGGGCTTTGGCGCTGCTCTCCGGCGGCATCGACTCGCCGGTGGCGTGTTATCTGACCATGAAACGCGGTTCACCGGTGGACTATATCGGCTTCCACAGCGAGCCTTACACCCCGCCGGAAACAGTGGAAAAGGTTCAGCGCATTGCCGATTACCTGAACACCTTTCAGCAGTCGGGACGGTTGTATATGGTGAATCTGGTGGAAATGCAGAAACTTATCCGCGACAACTGCAATCCCCGGCTGCGCACCGTACTCTACCGGCGTTTGATGTTCCGCATTGCCGAAAAGATCGCCCGCCGCCGCAAGATCAAAGCATTGCTTACCGGCGAATCATTGGGTCAGGTGGCCAGTCAGACGCTGGAAAATATGAGTACCATCGATCACGCGGTCGATATGCTTATATTGCGCCCGCTCTGCGGCCAGGATAAGCTCGAAACGATCCGCATTGCTGAAGCGATCGGCACGTTTGAACTCTCCAAAGTACAGGTGCCGGATTCCTGCACCGTGTTTGCGCCCGACAATCCGGCCACCCGCGTAACGGTTGCCGAAGCGGAAAAAGAAGAAGCCAAGATCCCCAACTATTGGGAAATGATCGAACAACTTGCTGAAGTTGCGTTGAGCGGAGACAAGGCATGACGCTGACAGCTTTTATATTGATTTTTGCTTCGCTTTTACTGCACAGTTTGTGGCACTTTCTGTGTAAAAGCAGCGGCAAAAGTTCAATGAGCTTTTTTGCGTTATTTTCCACTTCGATCCTGCTGGTGATCCTGCCGATGGGATTGATGTCAGGACTTTTGTTCAAACTGCCATTGGATATACTCCAATATGCGTTTCTGGGAGCGTTTTGCGGAGTGTTCTGTGATGTGGGGCTGATGATGGCTTACCGGAATTGCGATATATCCATGGCTTACCCGATGGCGCGGGCGTTGCCGGTATTTTTTACTATGCTTGTAACCAGTCTGTTTCATTGGGGCAAGGCGCTTTCGGTCTGGTCAGTTGCGGGCATGATAATTATTTTTGCCGGCTGCATGTGCATGGCATTTACCGACAGCTGTGACGGTATGAGCCTGATGGAAAAACTCAAGTCGATCCGCAAAGGCTTGATCGGTATACTTATTGCCGCCGCCGGAACTACCGGTTACACAGTTGCGGACGGTTTCGGAATCAAAAAAATTATGGATTTTGCGCCCGAAGGCAGTAATGCATTGCTGACCGCCGCCGCATATTCCACCTGTCGCGAAAGTTTTGCCAGTGCCATGCTGTGGCTGATCGTACCGTGCTGTCTTTGTTGCGGAAAAGAAAAAGGTCTGTTGAAAAATCTGGTCAGGAGCTATCACCCTTTTGCAGCGGGGGTGGCAGCAGGATTGGCATATCTGCTGGTTCTGGTAGCTATGGATCATGTAAACAACGTAAGTTTTGTACAGGCGTTCCGGCAGTTGAGTTTGCCGGTCGGCGCACTGCTGGGATTTATTATCCTCAAAGAAAAAGTCAGCATATTGCGTTTGACGGCGCTGGCAGTGATCATGTTGGGATTGATTATTTCGGTAATCTGAATATAAAACCTTTTAACAAGGAGCAGAAAAATGTTTGAAAAATTTATTGAGCGTTACGAAAACACTCTCGTCAATGATGTGATCCCGTTCTGGGAAAAAAACTGTATTGACAAGGAATGCGGCGGCTACTTCACCAGCCTTGACCGCGACGGTTCGGTTTACGATACCAACAAATATATGTGGATGCAGTGGCGCATCGTTTATATGTTCGGCGAATTTTACGCTTCCGAATATAAAAAAGATGAATTTCTGAAAATCGCCAGCGACGGCTTTGATTTTCTTTACAACAAAGGCCGGGCCGAAGATGGTTCTTACTACTTTGCGTTGAACCGCGCCGGCGAACCGATCATTTCGCAATACAACGTGTTTTCGGACTGCTTTGCGGCCATGGGCGCGGCCGAAATGTACCGCGCCACCGGCGAAAAACGTTACTTTGATGCCGCCAAAGAAGCTATGGACAGCTACCTTGCCCGCGTTGCCAGCGGCAATCCCGCCGGCCGTTGGAACAAGAGTATGCCCGCCCGCCAGAGCTATCAGGCGCTGGGCCACTACATGATGATCGCCAATCTGGCGCTGGTGATGCGCCGCGGTCTGGGAATCACCGATTACGATAAAGCCGGTTCCGAAGCGCTGGATCTGGTGCTGGATAAGTTCTGGAACGAAGAATACAAAGTAGTCTTTGAAAATATCCTGCCCGACGGCAGTTTTGATCTGGAAAGCTGCCAGGGCCGTATGCTCAACCCAGGTCATGTGCTGGAAGCCATGTGGTTCATGCTCGATTATATGAACGAAATGGGCAATACCAGCCGTCAGGCCGAAGTGCTGAAGATCATCGAAGCAACGCTGAATTTCGGCTGGGATAAAGAGTTCGGCGGCATTTTCTACTTTATGGATGTACTGGGCAAGCCGCATCTGGAACTGCAGCACGATATGAAGCTCTGGTGGGTGCATAACGAAGCGCTGATCGCCTGTTTGTACGCCTATAAAGTGAGCAAAGACGAGAAATTCCTCAACTGGTTCTACAAGCTCGACGACTGGACCTGGAGCCATTTTCCTGATCCGGAATACGGCGAATGGTTTGCGTACCTCAACCGCCGCGGTGAACCCACGCACATGCTCAAAGGCGGCAAGTGGAAGACCTTCTTCCATCTGCCCCGCTGCCTCTTTATGTCGGTCAAACTGATGAAAGAAATGGACGCACAATAAGCGGATTATATTTGCTTGTAACGCCATCCTGATCCCAAAAGAACCGCCTTCATTTTTTGCGATGCAAAAAATGAAAGCGGGCAAAGGTTTGGGAAAAGGGGGCTTCCATTTTTAATAATTCTATGAGCAGTGGAACTGTTTTTACTTATGCGGCGGTGCCGGAGGATAATTTGCCGGTACATTTGCTGATGGCGGGAATAACTTCGCCCGGATACAGCCGGCGGACTTTCCGGTTGCGCGAAGAGTCATTTTTTGTCTTTCAGTACATCAAAAGCGGCAGCGGTTATCTGC
>SUWA01000118.1 GCA_015061695.1 Lentisphaerota bacterium | reverse complement strand
TGAATTGTGTAGGCAATGTTGTCATCAACATTGGCAATTACAAATGTTTTTCACAAAATTTAGGACAATAACAAATGAAGAAGCATTTCACTCTCATCGAACTTCTGGTGGTAATCGCCATCATCGCTATCCTCGCTGCCATGCTGCTGCCCGCGCTTTCTGCCGCGCGTGAACGTGCGCGGGTAACAACATGTATCAACAAACTCAAACAGGTCGGTCTGGCGTTCAACTTTTATGCCAACGACAATAAAGATGAATTGCCGCCGCGTTATATTCACGCCGTTGTGCCGGTAGCCATGGGGCACGGCAATGACAGCTCTGCACTCAACGGCATGGTAATACTTATCCGCAACGGCTACTTTGAAAACTCGCCCTACACAGGATTCGATACGCCTATGTACAAAGCGGCCATGGATCGCTATTATCATTGCCCCTCCGACTCTACTAACTTCTGGTCTGCCCAAGGAACAATGAGCTATGTAAGGCTGTGGCTTTCCGGCAACGGAATGACCAGTTACGGGTACACCGAGTCAGATATTACCGAGCGCGAACGCAACCGTCTTGCCGGCGGTGCAAATCCCGACAACAAGATTCTTTTTTGACCTGCACCCGGCCTATATATTCGACCAAGCCACCTGGGGGACTGCCGGGCAAACGCCCAACCATGCCAACGGCACCACCAACATGCTGGCTCTGGGCGGCCACGTTAAGAGCGTCCCCAAGCCCGCCAGCAAAACGGCGGTCGGTTCCAGCTGGAACAACCGCATTATTTTGTGGTTGGATGAACAGTAACAGCAAACGAAAAAGCCAATGGATTTTTTGATATGAAAAAGTTTTTTCTTTCATTAAGTGCCATCGCCTCTTGCGCGATACTCCATGCCGGTACTTTTGATATTTCCGCCAACGGCACTGAACTCAAAGCCACCTACAACGGTCAGGATTTGATCGTCAAAAATCAGGTTTGCACCGGCAGTCTGCCTTTCGGCGGCGACGGTGCTGAAAGTTCGTTTACCGAAGTCAACGGCAACAAGGTATTCAATGTCTGGAACGCCAATCCGGACCGCTCCATCCGGCAGGAAGTCGCAGTTTCCGCCAACGGCAAACATCTGGATATAACTTATTTGACTGAACACCGCGCCTTTCAGCAGTATCCGAGCCGGGTGATGAAAATAGAACTGCCCTTTGAGCTTTTTGCCGGTGCGCAATATACCGCCAGAGTGGGCCGCGCCAGCCGCGTAAAAACCGTAACCGGCGTCATTCCGAAAGATGCCAAAAACGGCTCGCTGCTGCCTGCCAACTGCCGTCAGGTAGCTTTTTCCGGCAGCGCGATCGGAGATTTTGTGATCGACTTCAACGTATTGGGGGTCGGCGACTTTATTTCGGACTACACCAACGGTTCATTCAAAGGTTTTGGTGTCATGTTCCGCAAAGGCAATACCGTGGAACTCTCCAGCGGAACAACTTTGCCGGTCTACGGCGGCCATGTAGGTGCCAAATGGCGCTTTTATCAGGGTACCGACAAAGATTTTGACCGCTACCACGCCATATCGCAAATTTCTTATATCGGCGAATTTACCCAGAAACGTCTTTACAGCTTCAGCGATTACGAAGTCGGTAAAATCTACACCAACATCAAAGAAGCTCCATTCAGCGATCAGGCTCAAGCCGGCTGGATCGGCAAAAAGCCTTCCACCGTGGCCGATTCTCCGCAGGGTGCATACTACGGCGCAGCTTTCGGTACAAACGGCACATTCAGAATCAGCGGACTCAATCCCGGTCTTTACTGGATAACGCTGGGCGTGGGCAATCTCCGCGGTGTCCCCAACAACTTTTCGGCTTCATTAAACGGAACAGCGATCGCCGACAATATCAGCATTGAAAAAGGCCGCGCGGCCATAATCCGCAAAGCAATTTTTATTGATAAAGAGAGTGCGGATCTTGAGTTGAAGGGTAATTACATCATTTCGACATTCGGCCTTACCATGGTAATGAGCCGCCACGAAGATCACACCATCCGGCGCGGACCGTGGGTGGTTGATGGCTACGAACCCGCTACCGTGTTCCACAACGCCAACTACCGGAAACCGGCTGAATTCCCCACCTCGATCCAGACCTTTACGCTGCCCTTCCCCGGCAAAGAAACGGCCGCGCCGGTCAAACCGCTGCTGGAACTCGGTTCGGCTGGCAATCCCGACCGCCCCAATATGCGCTGGCGCTACAGTGCCAAAATCAGCGCCTGGGCGGCCGGTAATCAGGGTACACTCATCGAATATGCCGAACCCGAAGCTATGGCCAAACGGCTGGATGAACTCAAAAGCAAAGGGGTCAATGCCGTATTGGTCAGCGGGATGCTCTCGCGCCACACTTATCCGGCGCAGATGCAGCGCGCCGAAGAGTTCCTCAAACGTCTGGCCGACGAGGCCCATAAACGCGGTATGCGCGTTATTGACCATCAGGATTTGACTTTGCTGTGGAACATTGACTGCGGCTACCGCGTCGGCAGCGAACGAATCGATCACGCCAATGTTGCGTTCAACAGCATGTTGACCTCGCCCCAGATGTGTCTGGTCAATCCGAACTTCAAAGAACACTACAAAAACTATCTGGTCAACTTTGTCAGAAACACCGGTATCGACTGCATTATGATCGACGAGGTGAATTTCTATCCCCACAGCTGCGGCTGCGGTTATTGCCGCGAACAGTTTTTCAAAGATACCGGCTGGTATCTGCCGGTCAATGAACTGGATAAACGCATCGGCGACAAAAACAGCGAACTCTGGAAGCGTTTCCTCGTCTGGCACAAACAGCAGGTCGGCAAATGGTGGCGCGATATGAAACTGGCGGTGCGGGAAGTCAATCCGGATTTCTCATTCATGGCCTACAGCACCCATTACGGATTCACTTCCAACTGGAGTTCGCTGGCGCTGGGACTGGATTTGACTGAATTTGCCCGCGGCGTGGACTTCCTCGGTACTGAAATCATGACGCGTGATGTACTTATGTCGCACCGGGCGCTGATCCCGTTCCGCAAGATGAAAGAAGTGCTGACTCACGAATACAATGCTCCGATCTTCGGTCTGGTTTACAGCGAAGGCAAGTGGGATCTGGCATATTTCGGCTGGGCCGTAAACAACATGAACGGTCAAAGCACCTGGGAAACGATCATGGCCTGCCCGCCCGGCAAAAGTGATTACCCGGCGTTCAAAGAAAATATGAATTATGCCGAAAGCAAGCGCGTGGCCGAAGCCGCGCTGCTGTTCCCCATCCAGAGCCGCGAATGGAATCAGTATATAGGTATGCTGGGCGAACTCATGGGTACGGCCCAGACGCTCGAACAACTGCACATACCCTACAAGATGATCGGCGACATGAGTTTGAACGACCGGTCGCTGCAAAACTTCAAGCTGCTCTATGTCGGCAACGCCAACTGCCTGTCGGATGCCCAACTGAAGGTTATCAAAGAGTTTGCCGCCAACGGCGGAACTGTCATCACCGGTGCTACGGCCGGTACGCAAAATGAAGTCGGAATCATCCGCAGCAAGTGGGGTTTTGCCGATGTTTACGGTTACGATGTAAACCCGGTCAAATTCCGCAAATTCAATACTGTTAAGGGTATGCAAGGCAGTTTTAACGTCAAATATTCTCTGCTGCCCTCCGGCAACCACCGGTATGGCGACTGCAAAGTCCTGTATTACGCCGCCGACGGCTATCCGGCTGTGCTGGAAAAATCTTACGGCAAAGGCAAATTCATCCACCACGCCGCCATGCTGGCCGCTCCGCTGGCCGACAGCGAATACGGCTACAACAAGAAGTACACGTTCAAGCTGGATACCGTGCTGGATAAATTCTACAAAGAGCTGCTGCAAAAAGAGTTTGCCGCCGCCGACAGCGGTTTTGCCACCGATGCGCCGGAAAAGGTCTACACGACCTGGTACCGGAGCCGGGATGCTGAAATCATCCATCTGCTGAACGCAACCGGGGCCAATCCCCAGTTGGGTCAGGTGCTAAAAGCCACCTGTCCGGAAAATCCCTTCCCGGTAGTGGAGCAAGCCATAAAAGTATCGATCCCGGCACCGGCGGGAGTCAAAAGCGTCTACGCGGTTTCGCCGGATTTTGCCGGCCGCAAGGAACTTAAATACACAATCAGCAACGGGCAGCTCGAAATCATTCTGGATGCCGGTTTGCTCAAGGCCTACACGATCATCTGGGTCAAAAAATAAAAAATCCATCAACTATCCGCCCGCAAACATATTCCGGGCGGAGTTTTTTATGTCAGGAGAGTTTTGTAATTTATGGAAAAGAAAAAATTTATTCCGCTGACCGGAACTTTTATCGACGGAGTGGCCAGTGATATACCGGCCAACAACTGGACCCGTGCGATCTGGAAAAAAGAATTACGCGAACAAAAAGCGCTGGGCATCGACACATTGGTTATAATCCGGATCGGCTACGGCGATACAGCTATGTATGATTCGCCGGTACTGAAATGCACCTTGCACAACAGCTACGATCTGCTGGCACTGATCCTCGAAGAAGCCGAAATACTGGATATGAAAGTCTTTATCGGCCTCTTTGACAGCAGCAAATACTGGCTGAAAAACGATTGGCCCAAAGAAGTCGATCTGAATAAACGCCTGATGGACGAGCTGGAAGAACGGTATTTGAAATACAAGTCATTCTACGGCTGGTACATTTCTCACGAAGGGGATATAAAATTCCATCAGGAAAAGGTCTGGAAGCCGCTGGCTCAAAAAATGCGGCAGGATACACCGGATAAACCCATTATGATCTCGCCGCGCTATGCCGGACGCAAATACGAGCCGCAATTTGCCGTTACGCCGGAACTGCACGCACAACATTTTGAATATCTTTACAGCGAAATGGCCGGTTTGCTGGATATTGCCGCATTTATGGACGGGCATGTGGATTTTAACGAACTGCCCGATTTTATGGCAGCGACCAAAGAAGTCAGCGACCGTTTCGGGATCAAATTCTGGAGCAATCTGGAAACTTTCGACCGCGATATGCCCTGGCGCTTCCCGCCGATCGAATGGAACAAAATGCGCTGCAAGCTGGAAGCTGCCCAGAAATATGTGGAAAAGATCATCACCTTTGAAGCTCCGCACTTTTTGAGCAACTACTCCTGCTACCCGGCAGCAGCCAGATTGCGGGAGTGTTATCTGGAATATCTGGAAGAGCATGGATATTGATTTTTCAGGAATTGTTGACAATAAATTTGAAATATTCCCAAATTGGGTTATATTATCGAATTGACAGCGTTTTGCATTCCCGCAAAAACGAATTAATCAGTATAATACGGTAAAAATATGGCAGATACAAATAAAAAATATTCGACGCTCAAGCTCAATACGGAAGGCGCCTCCAATCATAAGATGGAGTTTCCGGATGGGACCTGGGTCAAGTGCAAAGAGTGCGGCCGTACTCTTTACAGAGATCAACTGGCGGAAAATTTGTATGTTTGTACCTATTGCTCATGCCATTTGGCCATGAGTGTCAGCAGCCGGATCAAGTTGTTGACCGATGAAGGCAGTTTTCAGGAAATCGACGGCAATCTGGTGTCGGTGGATACGCTCGGCTTTGTGGATTCCAAACCCTACACGGCGCGTATTGCGGAAAACTGTAAGAAGACCGGTACCAACGATGCGGTAACTTGCGGCAGCGCCGCGCTGGATGGCCGTAAATATATGCTGGGGATCATGGATTTCCGCTACATGGGTGCCAGTATGGGCTCGGTGGTGGGCGAAAAGATCACCCGCCTGGTGGAAAAAGCTACTGCCGAAAAGTGTCCGGTAGTGCTGGTAACCGCTTCCGGCGGCGCCCGTATGCAGGAAGGCATCCTGAGTCTGATGCAGATGGCTAAAACCTCCGGGGCGCTGGAACGCCACGCGGCGGCCGGTTTGGGTTATATTGTTTTGATGACCAACCCCACCTACGGCGGGGTAACGGCAAGTTTTGCCACGCTGGGCGATGTGATCTGGC
>SUWA01000117.1 GCA_015061695.1 Lentisphaerota bacterium | reverse complement strand
TTATTCAGCATTGTAGAGTTTGCGCATCTTGCGAGGGCATTGGCATTGCCCTCCTGGACCTCCCTTGCTCGTTTGGCCGCTATATCCAGCGCGCTGGTTTCTTGGCGATTTTACAATAATTATTCCCAATGATCTGCAGCCGGCCGAGCCTGCGGTAAGCATTACCCGGCCCAACAGCAACATTCTCCCCCAATACGAACTCGCCTTTTCTGTTTTTTGCGGGAGCAAAAACAGAAAAGGCAGGAAAAGGTTTTTTGAAAAAGAGAGGGGTTCCGTCTTCGCCTTACAGGCTACGCCGCGACAAGTTGGGTCGGGCGAAAACTTTTTTCCTCAAAAAAAGTTTTCTCTCCCCCCAAAATTCCCCACTCTTATTTTACAATAAAGCCATGATTTCGGCGGGGGAGGGGGCACCGGTTTGGTTGAGTTTGCGGATGGTTATGGCGCTGCAGCAGGTGCCGAACTCGGCGGCCAGGGGCATACTGGCTCCGGCGGCCAGTGCATAGGCAAAGCCAGCGGTAAAACTGTCGCCCGCGCCCACGGTATCGACGGGGCCGTCGTATCGGATTGCCGGAATGTGGGTCATGCCGGAGTGTTCGAATACAAAACAGCCATTATCGCCGTCGGTAACGACCAGTTCTTCGCCGCTTTTTTCGAGTATGTACTTGCCGGATTCTTCCGGCGCGTGGTCCGCAGATCCGAACGCCAGACGCGATGCTGCCGAAGCATTGATCTTGAGCGTGGCGCCGGGGTAGGCGTTGAGGTGATCGCGGCCGTCAAAAACAAACCGCACCTTGCCGCTGTACTCTTTTACCAGCTTGGCGAACTCCTGCCGGAAAAGCGGCGAATGGATGCCGTTGCTCAACTGCTCGTTGATGATCAGCACCTTTATCTTGGGCAGATATTCCGATACAGCTTCCAGCAGCAGCCAGGTTTCCGCATCGGTCAGCGGTACATTGCCGAGGTCAATACGGCTTTGCTCCACATGGGCGAGCAGCGGTTTGCAGTAAACCGGGGTGTGATAACTGTGGCGGGCGATTTCGATCAACGTTGCCGCCGCATTACCTGCACCCAGCTCCTGATGCAGCCAACAGCCGAAGGGGTCGCGTCCGACCGCGCCGAAACAGCTGATATGGCGTACATTCAAACCGCGCAGATTTTCCACAATGTTGCCGGCACCGCCGGGGGAATAACGGGCTTCCGAGGCCGGAGTGGTCATTAAATTGGTTTCCAGCGAGAGTTCGCCCGCTTCCGGGTGCAGTTCCCAGTATACATCGGCACAAAAATCGCCCAATACTCCGATCAACCCTTGCGGAACGTTGCTCAACAGCTGCAATATACCTTTTTTATCCATCAGAAAAACCAGCCTTTCCGGATTATTGTGCCGGACAGATCACTTGGCTTTGGCCAAATCACCGTTGATGGTGATCCCGCCATCGGCGGCAATGATCGTGCCGTTGATATAGCTGGAACTGTCGGAAGCCAGAAATACGGCCAGTTCGGCAACTTCTTCGGGCTTGCCCCAGCGGCGCAGCGGAGTACGCACCTTGATAAAGTAATTGGGATCAAAGTAGTCATCATCCGGGTTGGATTCTTTGATCATAGCCGTGGCAATGGCGGCCGGCGCAATGCAGTTTACCCGGATGCCTTTCGGACCGTATTCCGAGGCCATTGAGCGGGTCAGCGCCACGGTCGCACCCTTGGCTGCAGTATACGCATCGCAGCGGGGAATACCCACCACCCCGGCGCTGCTGGCAGTGTTGATGATCGAACCGGCGCCCTTTTTGAGCATGATCCGCAATGCTTCGCGGGTGCAGTAAAAGATGCTGTCGAGGTTGATCGCCAGAACTTTGTGCCAGATTGCCGGGTCGATTTCGGTAATGATGCCGTCTTTGCCGTTCAGATAGACCGAGGCATTGTTGTAGAGTACATCCAGCGTGCCGGCCTTGGCTTCGATGGTTTCAAAAGCCGCTTTGACCGATTCTTCGCTGGAAACGTCCGTCTTTATAAAATCAGCCTTGCCTCCGGCAGCGCGGATCGCCTCAACACAAGCCTGACCGGCAGTTTCATCGAGTTCCAAAACAAAAACATAAGCGCCTTCGGCAGCGAAAAGTTTGGCTCCGGCTTCTCCGATGCCGCGGCCGGCACCGGTAATGGCACACACTTTATTGATAAGACGATCACCCATTTTTTTGCTCCTTGCAGTTGAGTTGCGGAATATTCAGTTTTTTACAGTTTTATAAAATATAATCTCTTTCCATATCAAATTCAAGCTTCAAAGTAATAATAAAGTGCAAATAGTGGGGTATTAACCTTGACAAAAAAGTTTTTTTGAGGTATAATTACAGGATAAGACAAAGATGTAAAACAAAACTGAAGATCAGGTCATAAGGAGAAAAAATGACAAAACGATTTACTCTGATAGAACTTCTGGTGGAAAGGAATTGATTTTATGCTGGTTTTGAAAAAAATCTGCAGCGGTTTGCTGACTTTGGCTGTACTGCCGTTATGGGCCGGTTTTGAGGTCAGGGAAGAAAACGGCAATTACACACTTTGGCATGACGGAAAAATGATGCTCTCGGCCATCGAATCTTACAGCGGTAAATCCTGGACCCCGCCGCCGGGTACGCAAAAAAGTGAAGCAACTTTGTCCGACGGCAGCAAGGTTTATCAACTGTGGAACGAGAACCCCGATTATAAATTCCGGCGCGAAATCGCGGTAATGGCCAACGGCACGGTGGAAATCACTATGGTCGGCGAAACCCCGGCCTTTAACTCCAACCGCACCCGGATGGTGCAAGTCAGAGTCCCGTTTGCCGCGATCAAAGGCGAAAAATTCAAGGCGTTGCGCGATGACGGCCGCCGATGGCTGCCGGTGGAGGGCGTGTTTGCACCTGATATGGCCGACGGTGGTTTGCCGACCAGACCTTACCGCTTTTTCTGCGTAAATATCAACGGTAAACCCATCATTTTTGACTTTCTTGCCCAGGGCGCGGGCGATTACTGCACCGGATATGGTACCGGGGCAATCCGCGGTATCTGGGGCGCGGTCAAACGCGGGGACGAAATCATCTTCAATACCGGTTCGGATCTGCCCTATTACGGCGGTTTTACCGGCGCTAAATTAGTGATCCGCGAAGGTAATTTTGAAGATTACCGCAAGCTTCATGCGTTGAAAAATTTTGTCTACAATCACCATCTGGCGCCGGAACGGCTGTACAGCTTTGGCGGCAACACAGTCGGCAAACAGTACCGCGCCATGAATCTGAATACTTACGCCAACGGGCGGGATGGCGGCTGGGAAAATACCGGATCGCTGAAAGTGGTGAACGGTAATCCGGAAGGCGCTTTTTACAGCTGCGTTACCGGCAAGGACGGCTGTTTTACCGTGGGCAATTTGCGCGACGGCTGGTACATTATCACCGTCGGAGCAGGGAACTATACTGGCTTGAAAAACAGTTTTTCGATTGCTGTCAACGGTAAGGAATTAGTTAAAGATCTTACCGTTGACAAGCGCGAAGCTGCTTCCGTATCGCGGGCATTTTTCCTCAAAGGCGGCAAGGCTCAAATCCAATTCAAAGGGGATTTTCTGATCTCTACATTAGGTTTGCAGTTTGTGTTGGCCGAAGCGGAGGATTTCAGCATGAATCGCGGTTTATGGGCCGCCGAAGGATATGAACCCGGGGCGATCTACCGCAGCGAGGATTACAAAGTACCGCTCACACTGCCGACGGCGGTCGATAAGTTTGTTTTGCCTGAACCGGGTAAAGAGATGGCTGCGCAGCAGAAGATCCCGGTAGCGGAACGTTTTCTGCCCGACCCGGATGCGCCCGAAATGGCGTGGGTACGCAATGCGCACATGTTCAAGATATTGGGCAATTCGGCCACGTTGGCTGAACTGGATGCCCCCGGTGCGCCGGAGCAGTTGCTGGATATGATGCGCAAAGGCAAAAACTACAATGCAGTGATGTTTTCAGGGATGCACAGCCGCCACACTTATTTCAATCACAACGAACGTGGTTTGAAAGCTGTATCCCGCATTGTCAAAGCCGCGCATGAGCGCGATCTTAAAGTGCTTGATCACCATGACGCCTGTCTGCTCTGGAACATCGACGGCGGATTCCGTATCCTTATGGATCGTCTGCCGGAAACCAACCGGTCGATCAAAGACCAGCTGCCGAGTTTCCAGTTCTGTCCGACCAATCCGGTCTTTGCCGAAAAATATTACAACTATCTCTTGGAACTGGTCAAGGCCGGAGTGGATGGTTTTCAGGTCGATGAGTTGCAGTTCTGGGTACACGGCTGCAGTTGTTCCAACTGCCGTAAAGAGTTCCACGAAGCTACCGGCTGGTATCTGCCGGTCAACGAGCTGGATAAAAATCTGTACAATATGCAAAGTCCGCTCTGGAAAGCGTGGACTCACTGGCATCGCACCCGCATCGGCAACTGGTGGGTTGAATTCCGCCGCCGGGCCGAAAAGATCAATCCGCATCTGACCCTCTGCATGTATGCTACACATTGGGGGTTCATTGCGGCGGCTGCCGCGCGCGATAACGCCAACGATGACCTGTTTGCACTGGGCGGCGCAATCAACTATTTCGGTACCGAAATCATGAGCCGCAACTGCTTGCAAACGTCGCGCTCGCTTTTGCCCTACCGCCGGATGAAAAACGCGCTGACCATTGAATTCGGCGCTCCGGTCTGGGGGTGGGTGTACGCCTATAATTGGGATGCCAACTACTTCGGTTGGGCCGCGTGCAATATGAACAATCAGGTGGCATTGCTGCCGGAAACTCTGACCCGGCCTGCCGACGGCAGTGATTTCTCAAAATTTGAAAGTTCGCCGGATAATATGAGCCGCACTCAAGCTCAAGCAGTGGCGCAGGTCGGATTGCTCTTTTCGCGCCCCAGCCGGGATTGGAACCCGACCGGAGGTTTTGAACACGAGCTTTTCGGAATCGCGCAGACGCTGGAAATGATGCACACACCCTACGAAATAATTTCGGAATTGAGTTTGCGCCAAACCCAGCTGCAAAAATATAAAACCTTTATTCTCGCGTATTCCGGATGCCTTTCCGATCAGGATCTGGCTGTGCTTAAAGAATATGTTGCCAATGGCGGAACGCTGGTGGTGTCGCTGCCCGGCGGAGCATACGATCAGTGGGGCAAAAAACGGGCCGGATGGGGTTTTGATTACGCGGCCGGGTGTGTGGTGCAGAACAATGCCAGGCCGATCACCCGGATCGCTGCTGCGGCTGACGGCAGCGACGCGGTTGCGCTCAATCAATCGCTGACGCTTTACGGTCAGCTGGACGAAAGTTGCGGGAGTATTCTGCTGTGGGGCATGGATTCAGCGGGTAAAAAATACCCCGTGGCTGCTGAATATGCTTACGGCAAGGGAAAATTGATCGTTACTGCGGTTCAGTTGGGACGGGAATTTTTTGAACCGGAAATCAATACCTATACCAAATGGCCGTGCAAAACCAACGTGGAACTTGATAAAATCTACCGCAAGCTGTTGAGTCATGCGGTCGCTGCCGGACGTGTCTGGCAGACCGATGCGCCTGACCGGGTGTTTACAGCGTTGTGGCGCGATGGGGATGAACTGCTGGTGCATTTTCTCAATGGAACCGGATTCAGTATGGTCTACGGGCAGGAATTGACCCCGGCGGTTCCGGCCAAGCCTTACCCGATGCTGGCAAAAGATATAACTTTTACCATGCCGGGAAGTTTTTCCGGGGCAGTGGCAGTCAGTCCGGATTTTGCGGGGCGTAAAGCACTCAAGCTGGTCAAAAACAGCAATAATACCACTACGGTGGTGTTGCCGAAAGAACTGCTTGAAACTTACACGATCGTCCGCTTGAAGTAATCAGACAAACAACAGGGGGTGTTGCAGTAATTAAGCTCAAACATGTAACATATCCGGTTATTCTGCGTTATATTTTTGCATTTTCTCATAAATTTGCTTTGAGGGGCAGCTGTTGGCATCATTATAAATGCGCTTCAAGACTTGTACGGGTT
>SUWA01000116.1 GCA_015061695.1 Lentisphaerota bacterium | reverse complement strand
TACTTACACCGACCAGTTGAGCGCCATCCCCCCGTGGCGGCTGACCGACTACGACTGCAAAGCCCCCGGCGCAGCGCGTTTTTCTGAAGCGCTGCGCAACGGTTGTTTCCTCGGTGACGAAATGGGGCAGCACTACAACGGCCCCTGTTGGAGCGAAGGTCAGAGCAATCACTACTACGCCGGTTACATCGACACCGGTTACAATCAGACCTGCCGCCCCGAACAGATCGCACTGGTGGACTACAGCTTGCGCGAACTCAACAGCCGGATGCGCCCCAACGGATACGACCTTTTCAACAGCAAAGCCAATATCGACTTTATGCTTTCGGCGGAAATTTCGCTCGGCAGCGTGGGGCATATCTGGGATGGTCACGACGGCCACTCCAGCTGGGGCGGCTTCCGCTGGAAACTGCCGGCCTGGCGCAATATGCTCAAGAGTTATTTCATGCTCCGTATGCAACAGGAATTTGTATCGGCCGGTCAGCCGGATAAAATTCTGTACAATATCGACGGAAAATTCTACACCGCCGGCGAACTGCTCCGCAAAAATCTGAAAAACTCCGGTTTGATCTACACAACTTACCCCAACGGTACGCAAGTGTGGGCCAACCGCAATAAGGAACTCACCTGGACGATCGACTTTAACGGCAAAAAACTCGTTCTGCCCCCCTTCGGCTACGCTACGCTGGCCGCTGACGGCCAGTTCATTGAGTACAGCGGTATAACCGGTGTTAACGCGCACCGTGTGGATTACGTCAAGGGCGAAAAATATGTCTACGTTGACGGCCGCGATACCCGGAGCGTTTTCCCGGAAATCACCTGCTCCATGAGCTATGTGCTGGAAAAACGCAACAACGATATGACTTTGACCCCCACACCCTTTATCAAGGCCGAAACAGTGGAAGGTCTTAATCAGTACACTCAAGCGATCCCGCTGGATGTGGAAGGCAAAGTTACCGGCAGTGCCATCCCGGTCCAAGACGGCCAACTGACAGTTGACGGCAAGGCTTTCAGCTACATACTCAAGTAAGTTAAACGAGGCACTCCATGCAACCAGACGAATTAAGCTACATAAAACATTATCTTACGGTAACTGTTGAGCGTTTGCGCAGCGATCTGTATACTGCCGGGCAGGATCTGTATGCAGAATTTGCTCCGGAATCAACTCCCGGAACACTCTGGCCGCCGCCGGAAAGTTCGTGGCGCTCGATAGCGCCCGGCGAACGCTGGGGCGGAGCGTGGGATTACGGCTGGTTCAAATTATCCGGTACATGGAGCGCAACTGACGAAGCGCAGCAAAACTGTCTGCTGCATCTGGATCTGGGCGGCGAAGGCCTGGTCTGTGATGAGTCGGGCCGGCCGCTGACAGCGATCAGCAAATACTCGGTGTTTGCGCCGGATCTGGAAAAAGTCCGGGTGGATATACCGCAAGTCAAAGCAGGCAAGTTCGTCTTTTATGTGCGGCTGTCGGCTCACTACCTCAACGGGTTGGCCATGGATACGGAAGCCTATTGCGACAATAAGCCGATGAATTACGGTGCTTACGATGCAATATTCAGCTTTGCCCGGCAACTCCGGCGCAATCCGGAAGCCTGTCTTTACCGTCAGGAACTCATGCTTCTGAAAGGTATTTTGGCCAAAACAACCGACCCGGCCAAAGAACGCAAGATCGCCGGGATCATCCGCCGTTCGCTGAATTTTTATGCCGACGATGTGCAGAATATTCCGCAGGCGCGGCAGCTGCTCCGGGAGTTCTGGCAGCACAAAGCCGACTCCATGCAGCTTACCGCCACGGCCACCGGCCACAGCCATCTGGATATCGGCTGGCTCTGGACGGTTCAGGAGGGAGAAGAAAAAGCGATCCGCACCTTCTCCGAACAAATGACCCACCTGGAACGCAACCCTGATTATGTTTACGGAGCAAGTCAGGTCTATTTGTACGAAAAGATCGAAGCACGCTGCCCGGAACTGTTTGAAAAGATCAAAAAAATGGTTGCCGGAGGCCGCTGGGAGCTGCAAGGCGGTATGTATGTGGAGGGCGATACCAACTGTGCCGGCGGCGAAGCTCTGGTGCGGCAGTTCCTTTACGGCAAACGCTACTTCATGGAAAAATTCGGCGTGGATGTAAAGAGTGTCTGGCTGCCGGACAGTTTCGGATTCAGCGCCATTCTGCCGCAGGTGGCCGCTTTGAGCGGCTGCTTTGCCATGGTTACGGCCAAGCCGTTCTGGGCGCATTGCTACGCGCCGGATGAGTGCAGCAAATTCCCCTACAGCGCCTTTATCTGGCAGGGTTTGGGCAATAAAGAAATTCTGGTCAACATTCTGCCGGAGTGCTACTACAACGGGGTCTTTTCGGGCGAAAATCTGGCCGAAGCCAAAAAGTTTTTCACCGAAAGCGACCTGCTGGATGAATTTCTGCTGCCGTTCGGCATCGGCGATGGCGGCGGCGGCCCCAACAGCGATATGATCAATGCGGGCCGTTACTTCCGCGATCTGGCGGATCAGCCCAAAGTGCAGTTCGGCCGCGCCATTGATTCGCTGGAACGCCAGTACCAGAAACGCGGCATCCTGCCCCGGCACAAGGGCGAGATCTATCTGGAACTGCACCGCGGTACGCTGACGAGTATCGGCAAGATCAAAAAACTCAACCGGCTGCTGGAAGGCAAACTTATTGCATTGGATCATATAAATGCTCTGGCATCCGAACCGCTGCCGGGCAAAGTAACGGAAAAACTCTGGAAAACTCTCCTGCTCAACCAGTTCCACGACATACTGCCCGGCTCGAGCATTCCGGAACTTTACCGGCGCAACTTTGCCGAACTGGAACAGGCCGCCAATGAGATCGATCAGCTTACCGCCCGACTGGGGCAAACGCTGCTGCAAAGCAATGTTAATGCTGTAACACTCTTCAACCCGGCGGCGCACCCGGTATTCCGCAAGATCGAACTGCCGGAAAACTGGCACGGCCTTGAAGCGCAAAAAAATGTATACACTCAAAAATGCAACGGCCGACTGACGGCCTGGGGGCAGCTGCAGCCGCTGCAATCGCTGACCTTGCACCGCAGCGACCGCGAGCCGGCAGTCGAGGCAGCTGCCAGCGATTCCCTGACGCTGGAAAATCCGCTGGTCAGCTATACATTCAACCCCAACGGCCAGCTGGTCAGCGCCATTGATAAAACTACCGGACAGGAAATGATCGCCCCCGGCAGCTGCGGCAATTTGCTCCAGTGCTACGTTGACCGTCCCAACCAGTTTGATGCGTGGGATGTGGATGTAAACTACGAAAATATCGCATCTGCCACCGCCGGAGGCCGACTGCTTGCTCACACCCGCGGCCCGGCCTTTGACAGTATGAGCTGGGAGTTCAAAGTCAACAACAGTACGATCCGCCAGCAAGTTGAATTGCCTTGCAACAGCCGGGAACTGAAGTTTATCACCCAAGTTGACTGGCACGAAACACATAAGATGCTGCGGGTGGATTTTCCGCTGGCGCTGGATTTTGATTCCGTCCGCTGCGAACTGGGCTTCGGCTTTATCCGGCGCAGCAGCAAGCGCAACACCCCGCAGGAAAAACATTGTTTTGAATTTTCTGCCCAAAGGTTTATTGCTGCGGGCGATGGCAGCAGCCGGGTCGGCTTGCTTGCGGATTGCAAATACGGCTACAAGGCTTGCGGCAACAGCATCGGGCTGAATCTCTTGCGTTCGCCGCGCTATCCGGACGAAGTTACCGACCGGGGGCTGCACGAATTCACCTACTCGTTCATTATCGACGCCAACGCCGCCAGCGACCGTTTTATCCGGGAAGCAGCTTACGCGCTGAACCGGCCGGCACTCTGTTTTGAAGGCTGCTCCGGCTCAATAAATACTCTGATCAAGGCGCTCGAAATACCCGGTGTTACCATCGAAGCGGTCAAAGTTGCCGAAGATGATCCATCCGGCCGGGTGATCCGTCTGGCCGAACAGTATGGCGAAAATACCCGCGGCCGTCTGGTGCTGAATCAAACCGGCTGCTGGGGCGAAACAGACTTGCTGGAACGCCCCCTGACCGGCAACAGCGGTTCAAGCGATGTCATTGAGCTTGAATTCAAGCCTTTTGAAATCAAAACACTGTTGATAAAACACTGACCGCAGGATAAAACGGTTGTTTTTACACTGATCCTGAATACGGCAAACGCTGATCCAGGGTCAGCGGCTTTTAAATACATTGTGCTGTTAACGACGGATTTTCAGTGACTTTTTTCCGGATTTGAGTTTTTCTTATTGCATTTTTTGGATATTGTATGCTATATTACCTTGAGCAAAAAATATTGATCCGGTTACATAATACCCAAAAATAACAACAAAGGTAATGATCGTGCAAAAAGAAGTTCAGGTTTTAACACAGAAAAAAGTCCACTTCAACTCTTTTTTCGATTTCGGACGCAATGCTTACAGTACGCTGGAAATCGAGTTGGAAACCTCTTTTCAGGAAAATATCGAGATCCTCGTGGGCGAAGTCGCCGAAAACGGCCGGATCAAACATCCGACCAATTACTGCACTTATATCCAGAATATCTTGCAGACCTCGATCGGGCATCAGGTGATAAAATTCAAGATCCCGGAATATATACCCGCTTACGCCTGCAATCCTTTTATGCGCTGTCCGGAAGGTCCTGACGGCGAGATCGCGCCGTTCCGCTATGTGGAAGTCAACCGCCATTACGGCGATGTAACAGTGCGCCGCACCGCCTGGTACCCGGATTGGGACGACGATGCCGCCGATTTTACATGCAGCGATCCGGATCTGAAACAGGTGTGGGACTTCTGCAAATATTCGATCAAAGCCGAGTCGGTTTTTGATAAATACGTCGATGGCGAGCGCGAACGTATGCCCTACGAGGGCGATGCAGTGATCAATCAGCTGGGCCATTTTTGCAACGATGCGCATTTCCAGATCGCCAAAAACACGATCGACCACTTTTTTGCCATGGGTGAATTCACCTGGCCGACCGAGTGGCGGCTGCTGACGCCGCGACTGGTGCGCGACTACTACTTCTATAGCGGCGATGCTGAATCCGTAAAGCGCTGGATACCGCTGCTGGAAGAAAAACTGCTGCTGGAATACCGCAACAGCGACGGCTTGCTTGACCAGAGCGTCTACCGCAAACGCTACACCGCAAACGAGCTCCGCGACATCGTCGATCACCCGGTCGAAGAACAGGATCATTACGAAATGGGCAACGTAAACTTTGTACCCAACAGCTATTTGTACGATGCGTTGAAAGCCATGTTCGATATAACCGGCGACAATAAGTATCTGGAAATTGCTTCAGAATTCAAAGCTTCTGTACGCAAACACCTTATGCACAACGGACTGTTTGTTGACTCCATCGGCTCGACTCATACGGCGCAGCACACAGCTATGTTTGCATTGCTCTACGGCTTCTGCGATTCGCAGGAAGAGATCGACCGCCACCGCGCGATCGTGCTTTCCAAAGATATGGCTTGCAGTGTTTACGGAGCGCAGTTTTTGCTGGAAGCGTGTTTTGCCGGCAATATGTCCGACCACGGTATCAAATTGATGACCTCCAAAGGCCAACGCTCCTGGTTCAACATGATCAACAGCGGCGCCACTACCGCTATGGAAAGCTGGGGCGATGAGTTCAAAGACAATCAGGATTGGACCCACGCCTGGGGCGCGGCTCCGGCCAATATTGTAACCCGCTGTCTGTGCGGAATCCGCCCGCTGGCCGCCGGATTCAAACGCTTTGCAGTCGATCCCCGGCCGGGCAGTTTGAGCAGTTTTTATGTCCGCCAGCCGACCATCCACGGCGCGATCGAACTGGATTGGCAGCCCGACTGCGTTACCCTGACCGTGCCGGAAAATACCGAGGCGGTCTACCAAGACCGGATCCTGCCCCCCGGCAAACATACGCTGTAACAACACCGTATCGAAGGGCCATTGCAAAAAGTTTTGCAATGGCCCTTTTTTTGTAGTAATTAAGCTCAAATATGTAACATATCCGGTTATTCTGCGTTATATTTTTGCATTTTCTCATAAATTTGCTTTGAGGGGCAGCTGTTGGCATCATTATAAATGCGCTTCAAGAC
>SUWA01000115.1 GCA_015061695.1 Lentisphaerota bacterium | reverse complement strand
CGGCGGCTTTCCGGTTGATTTCGCGCTGCTGCTGAATACCTTGCAGAATAGCTTTGAGTTTATCATCCGCAAAGCGGTTGGCCAGTTTGAAACTTTTTTGAGTTTCCAACTCTTCTGCATTGATCAATTCTTCGGCGCTTGCCCGTCTCAACTCGCCTTGCAAGCGGTAAAAATAAGCCCAGCAATTTTCCGGCTCGGAGTCCAAAACACGCTCGCAATATTTTACTGCATTTACCCAATCGTTGTTTTCCAGAAAAAGCTCCACCCGGCGCAACAGCGGATTGACGGTTTCCGGCGGTGTTTGCGGAACAGCTTGCGGTGGAATATAAATTGCAGCACTCTTATTTACCGTTTGAACTTCGCCAGACATAGCCGCGACAAACGTTTTGCAATCCGGAAAACGGTCTTTCGGGTCTTTATTTAAGGCTTTGGCTACCGCGTTGCGGATAGCTTCGGAAACATCTTCCAGCATATCCGGCGTTTCGTACAAGGCACAGCGGTACATTACTTCGGAATCAGCGGTATCGAACGGCGGGTGGTCGGCAAAAATCTCATACACCGTGGCTGCCAATGCGTATTGATCGCTGGCGGCAGTGGCTGTTTTGCCGCGCCACTGTTCGGGGGCCATATAGGGCAAAGTCCCGCTGGTATCAAGTTTCTGTTGCGAAACCCGGCTCATGGTGCTGTGGAGCTGCGCCGCCAGACCGAAGTCCAGCAGTTTGACGTTGCCAGCTTTATCCACCATGATATTAGCCGGTTTGATGTCCCGGTGCAGGATCTTTTGAGTGTGCGCGTAATCCAACGCGTCGGCAACCTGTTTGACCAGATTTATGACCAGACTTTCGGAAAAGTTGTTGTTGGCTTTGGCTATTTCAAGATATTCGCGCAACTCCACTCCGTCCACAAACTCCATGATCAGGTAATAAAGGCCGTTATTTTTATCCTGAACCAGCGCGTTGTAACGCGCTATATGCGAGTGGGTAAGATTATAGACCAAGCCAAAGTTCTTTTCCAGCCGCTTCATTTCCCCCAGACTTCCGGAAAGCTCCGGAGCCAGCGTTTTTACCGCCACAGAAACCTTGCCTACGGTATCAAAACACTTATACACCACGCCCATGCCGCCGCGGCCCAGTACGGATTCGACCCGGTATTGATTGGCGATCAAAGTCCCTACCGCGTGTTCAGCGGCAACTTGCGAGCGCGCTCCGCCCGGCAATGGGATATTAAACAAAGTCGGCGCGCCGCCGCCTTTGAAGCCGGAAAGATCCTGTGTATCGTCAGACATCACCCTTTTACCCCGATATTATATTAAAGATTATTTTATACATCCAATAATGTAGCACCGCAACGCTTTTTTTGCCAGTTTGCGCCGCTTATTATAAGAGCAAAAAATCACATTTTTCTGACCGGGCAATCTTTTTTTATGCAAAAAAAATCCGTCAAGCAAGCTGGTTGCAACTTTTTGACGGCCGGTTGGTTGTTTTCGGCAATAATGCCTGATTTATGTTTTACGGTTGGCTGGGCTGTTCCTGATCGTAGTAGATGATCACTTCGCCCTCGCGGCAGAGCCGGAAAGTTTCGCGCGCGACCTTTTCGATGGCTACCGGCGAACGCTCCAAATCGCTCACTTCTTTTTGCAGTGAATCGCGGATGGCGCGTTTGCGGTCGGCTTCGGCCTGAACTTGCGAGTAAAACTCCAGCTGACGGGTATACTGCATACGGGTCGGATAGATCATGGCCACACAAACCAGCAGCAGGATTATAAATCCCACCACACCCAGCAAGGTCCAGATACCGCTGATCGGTTGTTTGTTTGCCATTATCAAAACTCCTGTTTACAGTCCGCAAATCGCAGTAAAATCAATCTTTTTGTCTTAAAGATAACTCCAATATGAGCTTCTGTCAAGTTTTTACCGAAAAATTTTCCGCGCCTCACCGGGTCAAACGCATGACCAATTCGCCATTGAGCGTTTTTCCGTTCAGCGTACTGGCCTGATACGAACGCTGCCAATCTTCCCAGAAAACTGCTCCGGCGCTGTTTTTACGCACCTTGATCCTGACTGTATCACCGGCAAAATCCTCCGGCAGGGTCAGAGTTATTTCCCTGAACTCCGGATTCGTAAATTCGCTGCGCACAACCAGGCCGGCCACCTCCAAATCCAGCACGCCGCGGTACTGACCGGTGATGGTAAACTTCAACTCTTTTGTGCCATTACCGGAACTTGCCGCCGGCGGAAATTTTACCTGCAAAAGATCGTTGGCTTTGACTTCCAGCGGCGTCCAGCCGCCAAAGGTTTGCGGTCCGTGGTAAAACTGCACATTGCGGCCGTCGGGCAAAGTCAGGCAGGTACCGTCGGGCCGCACCAGCCGCATTACCGGAGCTTCCAGATAATTGCGGTAAAGTTCGTAACTCTGATAGACAATAAACGCTGCCAGCAATGCCGCCACGACGCCGTAGATCCGGATAAAACGCCAATCCTGCTGCCGGGATTTCCGGATCATAAGTGCCACCAGCACCCCGGCAAAAACCGCCATCAGCGGCAGCACCGGCGCCCGGAAGCGGGCAAGGTTATAAAATGCCGCTGTAGCCCCCCAGTAAAATATCACCGTTATGTAGAGCGCCAGATAAGCACCTTTGCGCACTTTTTTTATGCTCAAAAACATTCCGCACAATCCCAGTGCCAGCAGTATGCCCACCGGCACTGTCAGATTCAATATACTGCAAGTTGCGCCCTCCCCGGCCAGAGCAACATTGTTGGGTATTTCGCGGTAATCCCAGAACAGCAGCAATTTACGGAAAGTCAACTCGCAATATGCCGCCGGTTCGTCGCAGATGTATTTCAGGATCTTATTTACTGCCGGTACACTATCTTTATCGCTCATCCAGATATGGTAAGCCTGCGGGTATTCCATCGGCCCGGCTGGCAATCCCGGATCGCGCCCGCCGGCCGGAGCTTCGGGCGTATTCCCCAACGCCAAAACCGCATCGGCAGCGGTACTCGGCCCGCTCAAACGCTTCAGCTGAATTGAGTTGTAAATGATGAACGGCGATTCCACAGTCAGAAATACGCCCAACGTTAAAAACACGCTCAACAGCGATTTTTTCCAACCGTTTTGCTTAAACCGGATAAAAGCCATTCCCAGCAGAAGCGGTACAAAAATCAGCAGCACGTTGCCGCGGGTCAGACATCCGACCGCCGCCGCTATCCCCAGATACACACAATAACGCAGTTTGCTGCTTTGGTATGCGCGCACGGCATAATAACCGATCAGCGCCATATTAAATGTCTGCAAGGTGGCGATTTGATGAAATGGCGTGTAAAATACAAGTATGGTGCAAAGTGCCGTCAAATATGCCGCCGTTACCCCGGCGATCCGGCCGCCGGCCCGGGCTGCGGTAACTCCGGCGATCCCGGCAGTAAACGCCCCCAGCAGAGCTTGAACAATGACCACCATCCAGACCGAACCGCCGGAAAGCCAGCGGCAGATCACCAGAAACACCGAGTAATAAAACGGTTGATAATAAAACGGCCCTTCAAACTCCCCGGCGGCCACTTTTTGCGACAGATCCATATAGGTGCGCAAATCGGTAGCCGGATGCGGCGAAAACATGCTGGAAGCCATTTCGCCATGGCCGATCTGCCAGGCGGCGATCAGACGCCACAGCAAGGCAAGCAACATTGCTCCGTAAATAAGCAAAAGCCAGCGCCGCCGATCCATTGGCTGATCAAGCTCAACGGCCGGAGGCGCTTTTTTTATGGACTTGCCAACTTTTTTGCTGCGCTGACTCATCAGACAGTCAAAAGTTCTTTTTCCTTATCACCGACGATCTTGTCGATATCGGCAATGTGTTTATCGGTGGCTTTCTGAATATCGTCCAAAAGCTTCTTGAGTTCGTCTTCGGTCAGCTCGCCGTCTTTCTGAAATTTTTTGGCAGCTTCGTTACCGTCGCGGCGGGCGTTACGCACAGCGACTTTGGCTTCTTCGCTGCGGGCCTTGACCTGTTTGACCAGAGTCTTGCGGCGATCTTCGGAAAGTTCAGGAATCGGCAGACGGATCAAACGGCCGTCGCTGTTGGGCATGATCCCCAGATTGGAAGCCTTGATCGCTTTTTCCACGGCCGATACCGCCGAGGTATCCCACGGCTGAATGGTCAGCAAACGCGGTTCGGGAGCGTTGATCTGGGCCATATCGCGCAAACGGGTCTGCACACCGTAATAATCGACCATCAGACCTTCGACCAGCGAGGGCGAGGCTTTGCCGGTGCGGATGGCACCAAGGTCATTGCGCATGGAGTTTTCGCTCTTTTCCATTTTTTCTTCCAGTTCCATCAACACCATATCGGCTACTTCAGACATAATTTTTCTCCATTTTTATGGTTTTACAACGTTTTTTGCATGTGCTTGAGCAAAATGTAACCGCATTTTGCACAAAATGCAAGTAAGATGCACTCTTTGGGCTTGAAAAAATCAACATTTGGCGCTATTTTATATAAAAGCGTGTGTTTTTTACGACGAAATTCTAAAAAAGAAGAGGTTTTTTATGTCCGGACACAGTAAATGGGCAAACATCAAACACAAAAAAGACGCAGCCGATAAAGCCAGAGGCCGCATCTTCTCGCGACTCGGCAAAGAAATCATGGTAGCCGCCAAGATGGGCGGCGGCGATGTGGATACCAATCCGCGTCTGCGTTCCGGTATTGCGGCGGCCAAAGCGGCCAACATGCCTAACGCCAACATCGACCGCGCCATCAAAAAAGGTTTGGGCGAACTCGGCGACGTAACTTTTGAAGAAATCCAGTACGAAGGCTATGCCGCCGGCGGTGTGGCGCTGCTGATCGACTGCCTGACCGATAACCGCAACCGTTCCGCCAGCGAAGTGCGTACCACGCTCGACCGCAACAACGGCAACCTGGCCAGCTCCGGTTCGGTGGCCTACATGTTCAAGCGTCAGAGCCACTTTGTGATCGAAGGCGAAAATGCCGACGAAGATAAGCTCATGGATCTGGTGCTGGATGCCGGTGCCGAAGATTTGATCGTCGAAGACGGCGTGGCCGAAATCTGGGGCGAACCCTCCGCTTTTGAAGCGATCGCCGATGCGCTGGCCGCCGCCGGCATCACCGCCAGCGAAGCTGCCGTTACCCGCCGCCCGGATAACACTGTGAACATCACCGATGTGCATACCGCTGAACAGGTCCTCAAACTGATCGACAAACTCGAAGACCTCGACGACGTGCAGGAAGTTACCGGCAACTTTGAAATCGACGACTCCATCGCCGATCAGGTAAATGTCTGATAAACAGTATATATAACTGTAAACCATAACAAATTCGTTCAACCAAAAATATAAAAGGAGAACAGGAACGATGTCAGCAATCATTGATATCCATGCCCGTGAGATCCTCGATTCGCGCGGCAACCCCACCCTCGAAGTTGAAGTTTTGCTCGAAAGCGGCATCAAAGGCCGTGCGGCGGTTCCGTCCGGCGCGTCCACCGGTGAAAACGAAGCTCTGGAACTGCGTGACGGCGACAAGTCCCGCTACCTGGGCAAAGGCGTTATGACCGCGGTCAACAACGTCAACGACAAGATCTTCCCCGAACTGGAAGGCATGGATGTGTTGGATCAGGTCGCCATCGACAAGACCATGATCGAACTCGACGGCACCAAAACCAAGAGCAATCTGGGTGCCAACGCTCTGTTGGGTGTTTCGCTGGCTTGCGCCCACGCGGCTGCCAACTACCTGGATCTGCCTTTGTTCCGCTACATCGGCGGCGTGAACGGCAAAGTTCTGCCGGTTCCGATGATGAACATCATCAACGGCGGTTCGCACTCCGATGCTCCGATCAGCTTCCAGGAATTCATGATCCGTCCGGTCGGCGCTTGCTGCTTCCGCGAAGGTCTGCGCATGGGTGCTGAAGTTTTCCATGCTCTGAAAAAGATCATCAAGAACAAGGGTCTTTCCACCGCGGTCGGTGATGAAGGCGGTTTTGCTCCGAACTTTGCCGGCGGTATCGAAGAAGCTCTTTCCAGCATCATCGAAGCCATCAAGGCTGCCGGTTATGAACCCGGCAAAGATGTCATGATCGGTTTGGACTGCGCCTCCAGCGAATT
>SUWA01000114.1 GCA_015061695.1 Lentisphaerota bacterium | reverse complement strand
CGGAACTGCGCTGCTGTTCCTTGCGGTGGCGTTCTACCTGGTGATGCTGTGCGAAAACTGCCGCGTACCGGTGGATGACCCGGAAACCCACCTGGAGCTGACCATGATCCACGAAGCAATGATCCTGGATAACAGCGGCCCGGATCTGGCGGTGATCCACTATGCTTCGGCGCTGAAATTGTGGGTGTTTATCTCTTTTCTGGCTACACTTGTAATGCCGAATATGGCGGCAGGCACATTAGTTGAATTTATTGTTTATTACATTTTAATATTGGTATTGACCGTATCAATCGGTGTGGTCGAGTCAGTTATGGCCAGATACCGCTTCCTGAAAGTTCCGCAGTTATTGGCGGGGGCTTTTGCTGTGGCGGTGCTTTCCATTGTGCTGACTTCGATTTTTGGAGGTGAGTGGACAAAATGACAGAAACAAGCGAAATAATATTGGCAGCGTTGCTGCTGATCGATTTGGCACTGGTCGCGTCGAGCCGGATGCTGCATTGTATCCACCTGGCGGCGGTACATGGGCTGCTGATCGGGTTGTTCCCGTTGGCAATGTGGGATTTTCAGAACGGGATGCCCGGTGCAGGGGTACTGCTGGTGGCTTTGGCCGGCGGTTTGATCAAAGGCGGCTTGCTGCCGGTTTTGCTGCGGCACGCTATGAATCACGCCAAAGTCAAGCGGGAACTGGAACCGTGGATCGGTTATGCCGGATCGCTGGGGGTGGTATTGGCACTTTCGGCATTGGTGTTTTATTTCTGGATACGCGGCGGTGCGGCCCCGGCCGGAGTGCCGGTTTTGGCGGCGCCGGTAGCATTTACGACCATGATATCCGGTCTGTTTATTATTGTGGCCCGCAAAAAGGCGTTGACCCAGGTGGTGGGATTTCTGATCTTTGAAAACGGCATAACCGTATTCGGTCTGGGTATGGCAGTTGAATGTGGTTTGCTGGTCGAAATGGGGATCATGCTGGACGTTTTGGTATTGGTCTTTGTTATGGGGATCGCCATGTTCCATATCAATCGGGAGTTTTCGCACATTGACGCCGACCGGTTGACCCATTTGAACGAAATCGAGGAAGATGAAAATTATGAATCCGGCGAAAGCGAGGTGAAAGCATGATAACTCTGGCTTTGATCTTTGTGCCGATGATCGTTGCATTGCTGGTCTGGTGCAGTGCCAAACTCAAACTGCAGATCGCGCTGGTCAATATTGCGGCGCTGCTGCATGTGGCCGGTACGTTTCTGCTGTGGATCGTGCCGCAGTGGGATGATTGTGTGCCGCAAGTGGTGCGCGAGCTGGTGGGGCAGGATATGTTAAGCAAAACGGTATTGTCAGTTATATCGTTGTTGTTCTGGCTTTCGGCCATGCAGACAGTGCGGTATTTCCCGATGGTACGCAAACATTTTTCGGAAAATTCCGGCAAGTTTCTTGCTCCCCGGCTGGTGGCGCTCTGCCTGCTGGGATTTTTGAGCAGCATGACGTTGGTGGCTTCGAGCCGCAACTTCGGTTTGTTGTGGGTGGCTATGGAAGCCACCACGCTGGCCAGCGCCCCCCTGATCATTTTCTACCGGACCGGTAATTCGCTGGAAGCTATGTGGAAGTATGTGCTGATCTGTTCAGTCGGGATCGGCTTTGCTTTGTTCGGTACGATGTTGCTGGCCATTGCCGGCGGCGGCCATGCCGGAATGGATATGCAGCTGTTGGCCGGATCTGAACTGCATCCGCTCTGGTTCAAAGCAGCATTTGTATTTATTCTGGCCGGTTACGGCACCAAGATGGGGTTGGCGCCTTTTCAGGCGTGGATGCCCGATGCTTACAGCGAAGCGCCGGGTGTTTTGTCGGTATTGAGTTCCGGCGCTTTGCTGGCGTGTTCATTTCTGGGGGTGGCCCGGGTGCTGGCGATCGCGCCGGAATCAGTCAGAACTTTCTGCTCAACATTATTGATCACTCTGGGGATCATTTCGCTGGCACTGGCTGCATTTTTTATCTTGCGTCAGAACGACTTCAAGCGGATGCTGGCGTATTCGAGCATGGAACACATGGGCTTGACTGCGATTTTGTGGGGAATGGGATTGCATGAAGTTGCACTGGTGCATATTATTGTTCACGCTTTGCTCAAAGTAGTGTTGTTTATGACCGCAGATAACATCCAGCTGGCGTTCGGCAGTCAGAAGATCAAGGCTGTCAGCGGTTTGCTGGGTACCAGCCGGCGCAACGGGGTCGTTTATCTGGGGGCGATACTGGCGTTGTGCGGAATGCCGCCGTCGCCGTTGTTTGTTACCGAAATGCTGCTGGTCAAGGCGGCCGGTCCGATGCAGGGCGGTGTTTTGCTTTTGCTGCTTTTTGTGGTTTTTGCCGGCATGAGTTATCATGCCATGAATATGGTCATGGGGCAGCGCCGTGAGCTGGCAGTACCTGCCGGTGAGTTGAAACAGTTGGAAAAACTGGCCGATTTGCCCCGTTGTGTGCTGTTGTTTGTGCTGCTGGCCGGCGCTATTCTGCTGGGCTGGCTGGTCTGCTGCGGAACAGTTCCGGGGTGTTTTTAAGAAAGGTCGTGAACAATGGATTTTATTCGTTTGAAAAATACCGATAGCGTTGCCCTGACAGATATCCCGCAGCTGACTCTGGAGCATTTCCGGAGTGTCATCAAAGAGTTGCTGGAAGAAAAAAATTGCCGTGTGTCCGCATTTTTTGCCGAAGCGGGTTGTTTGTATGCAATTTTGCTTGATCCGGCCGAACGGTTGTTCAAGGTGCTGGCTTGCCCGGTGGATGCAGAATACGAAGCATTGACTCCGCATATAAGCGCGCTGCACTGGTTTGAGCGTGAATTGAGTGAACAAAGCAATATCAAAGTGCAGAATCACCCATGGCTGAAACCGATCCGTTTTGAAAACAGCGATCAGCCCGGCGTAACTGATTACTTTACCATGCAAGGCAGTGCCGCGCACGAAGTTGCTGTAGGTCCGGTTCATGCCGGGGTGATCGAGCCGGGGCATTTCCGCTTTCAGTGCATGGGCGAAGATGTCTATTTTCTGGAAATCGAACTTGGTTATCAGCATCGGGGAGTGGAAAAAATGCTGATCAGCGCTCCGGCCAAACTCCGCACGCATCTGGTCGAAACCGCTGCCGGCGACAGCTCAATAGCTTACGCGTTGGCTTTTGATGGGGTAATGTCCGGTCTGGCAGAAGTGCCGCGGGAAAAGTTGTCTGACCGGATTCAAGTGCTGCGCACGCTGGCGTTGGAACTTGAGCGCATTGCCAATCATGTGGGCGATATCGGTGCATTGGCCGGCGACGTGGCATTTTTGACTACCAGTTCGTATTGCGGACGCATCCGCGGTGAGTTTTTGAATATGACGGCCCAGCTTTGCGGCAACCGGTTTGGCCGCAACTATGTAACTTACTCCGGAGTGGCGTATGATTTGCCCAACAGCGAGTTGAGTTCATTGCGCGAGTGGTTTGAGCGGACTGTGGCTGATTTTAAAAATGCGTGGCAGATCATGGCCGATGATCCGGGCGTGCTTGACCGGTTGGAAAACACCGGAACGGTTCCGGAAAAAATCATGCGCGAAATCGGTGCAGTCGGTGTGGCCGGCCGTGCCTCCGGGCTGGATCTGGATGTCCGGCGCGATCTGGGCAACATTGGCGTATATGACCGGCTGGTTTGGAAAGTTGCGGTCAAAAACAGCGGCGATGTCATTGCCCGCACCAAAGTGCGACGGGCCGAATTGCGCGAGTCGATCCGTATGGTACGGGCTTTGTTCACCATGCTGGAAAGTTTGCCGCAGGGCGTTGCCGGAGCATGTGCCGGACCGGAAAAATTATCTCCGCAGCGTTTGTCGGTAACTGCCGTTGAAGGCTGGCGCGGCGAAGTCGTTTGCGCGGGAATAAGCGGAGAAAACGGTGAACTGCAGCGGGTGAAACTGGTCGATCCGTCGTTCCATAACTGGTTTGCGCTGTCGCTGGCGCTGCGGGGGGAACAGATTTCCAACTTCCCGATCTGCAACAAGAGTTTCAACCTTTCGTACTGCGGTCACGATTTGTAAAAAGGAAGGATTTGATTATGTTTAAGGCTTTACATGCCAGAATATTTCAGAAATACCGCACCAATAAATTCCCGGATGCGGCGCCCAAATTGCCGCCGCATTTCTGCGGTCGGCCGGTTTTTGACCCGGAACTGTACGATCCGGAACTCTGGGGCAAGTCAGCTGAAGTTTGTCCGGTCGATGCGGTAAATGCCGGTAAAAAATCGATCGATCTTGGCAAATGTATTTTTTGCGGCAAGTGCGCCAAGGTAAATAAAGCGATAACTTTCAGCAACGAATACCGCATGGGGGCCATGTCGCGCGACAAGCTCATTGCCGACGGCACTGCGTATACTCCCGAAGAGCAGCTGGATGCCGGGATCAAGGCATTGTATGGACAATCTTTGCATATCCGGCAGGTTTCCGCCGGCGGCTGTGCGGCTTGCGAACTGGACTTTAACGTGCTGGGTACTCTGGCATGGGATATGGGGCGGTTCGGTATCAAAGTTGTGGCATCGCCCCGCCATGCCGATGCAATTCTGGTAACCGGCCCGATCACGGACAATATGCGCCTGGCATTGCAGAAAAGCTATGATGCCATGGGCGAACCCAAACTGGTCATCGCCTGCGGTGCATGTGCCATATCCGGCGGTATTTATCAGCACAGTGAACACGCTGCCGGCGGGGTGGAGAATATTTTGCCGGTCGATTTGTATGTGCCCGGATGCCCGCCGCACCCGGCAACCTTGCTGGAAGCATTGGTGCGTTTTATCGGCCGCCGGCAATTAGATAATCAGGCGTGAACTCTATGCAGGTAAATCCCGAAATCGCCAGCGTGGTCAAACCCGATTCACCGGGGGCAAAGATGGCCTTTAAAGTGCGCAAAAAAATCTACCGCAAACTGGCTGGAGCGATTGACCTTGAGCAGTTGGAAAAGATCCTCGATGTGGGAGTAACAGCCGATTCTGCGGCCGCATATTCCAATTTTTTTGAGTGTTTTTATCCACATAAAGATCGGATATGGGCGTTGAGCGATCAGGCTGCCGGTGAGTTGGAAAATATTTTTCCCGGCTTGACCTTTGTGCAGGGCGACGGCTGTCAGCTGCCGTTTGAGGATAACTCGTTTGATCTGGTGTTTTCGTCGGCTGTGATCGAACACGTCGGATCATATCAGCGGCAGAAAGCGTTTATTGCCGAAGCATTCCGGGTAAGCCGCAAGTTTGTTTTTCTGACTACGCCGAACCGTTGGCATTTGTTTGAATTCCATACATATCTGCCGCTGCTGCACTGGCTGCCCAAGCGGATCTACCGCTTTATCTTGAGCCGGATCGGCTTGAAATATTTGAGCAAAGAAGAAAATCTGAATCTGCTGGATAAGCGCACCTTAAAGCGCATTTGCCGCGAATTGGGCGTTGCACCAAAAATCATGACGGTCAAATTCCTGCTGATGCCTTCCAATCTGCTGGTGATGCTGCGCAAAGATTGACCGGCGCTGGAGCCGGTGGCAAAGTACTGCTTTACCAGATCAGCGTCAGAGCCATTACCAGCATACCGGCTACCAGGCCCAGGATCGCCAGATGGTGTTCGCCGTATTCTTCGGCAAGCGGCAAAAGTTCGTCAAAAGAGATAAAGACCATGATCCCTGCAACCGCAGCAAAGGTTATTGCCAGCAGCGCCGGAGAGAGGAACGGCAGCAGAAAACACCACGCCGCCACCGCGCCCAGCGGTTCAGCCAATCCGGAAAGGAATGAGTAGCCGAAAGCCTTTTTTTTGCTGCCGGTAGCGTGGTAGATCGGTACCGAAACAGTAATGCCTTCGGGAATATTGTGTATGGCGATCGCCAATGCAATAGATATACCCGTGACCGGATCGGTCAGTGCCGAGGTGAAAACCGCCATGCCTTCCGGAAAGTTGTGTATGGCGATCGCCAGCGCAAAAAGTTTGCCGCTGCGGACGAGTTTATCTGCCGGAACCGCGTTTTGCATGGCTTCGACTTTTTTGACTTCGTGCGGGTTTTCGTAACTGGGGACGAGCTTGTCGATCATCATGGCGATGGCGATGCCGCCGAAAAATGCGGCGATCCCCAGCAGGGAACCGGGGCGTTTGCCGAATATTTCAGAGAGTTCCAACTGCGACCCCGCCAGCAGTTC
>SUWA01000113.1 GCA_015061695.1 Lentisphaerota bacterium | reverse complement strand
CTGCACGCCGCAGTCGCGCATACAAAGAGCCTGATTGCGGCCCTGGGCGCCGTAACCGATGATAGCAACAGTCTTGCCCTGCAACGCATCAAAGGTTGCAGCATTGTCGTGGATGAGATCCATCTTTCTTATTCCTTTTTATTATTGCGGAGGCTGGATGAAAACTCGCTTTCGTCCAAACATCCTACGTTTAACTTGCAACAAAACTAAATATAACTCAATCTCTGGAAATTGCAAATATTCAGGCTGTTTTTTCCGGGGTTATTCCTGAAAAAACTCAATAATCCATTACTGTCCGCCGATAGATCGGTTCATCTTCTTCCACCCCGGGGAACCGCAACTGCGGTTCGTAAAATACGTTGTCGGTGTGATCGTCATTGACGGATGATACTTCGCCGATCATTACATCGCAGCCTTCTTCTGCATAGAAAGCGTGAAACACATTGGGCGTAAGGGTCAGACTTTCGCCCGGATTCAGCACCACTTTGCCGCCGGCCGGCACGGTGATTTTGCGACCGTCCATCACCAGTTTCACCGGTGTGTCGTCCAGTTCGCTGGTACGCCCCTTGCGGTTGTAAAGCTCAAAGATCAGCCGTCCGCCGGCGCGATTGATGATATCTTCTGTTTTGAGTTCGTGGCAGTGCATCAGCGTCAGTTGGCCGGAGCGCGAAATCATGATTTTTTCCGCATATTTTTTGGGGTAAAGCGTTGAATTGTTTACGCCGTTGCGGATGGTGAACAGCAGCAGCCCGGCTTTGCGGAACTCGCCGCGGCCGAAGTCGGTGATATCCCAACCCAGGTGGCAGTCAAAAATTTCAGCGATTTCCTCCAGATCTTGCTTTTGCCAATCCTCCATGCTCCAAGCGGCAAATTCAGGGAGTTTGAAGCTGTGCCGGGCAAAAAATTCTTCGGCGGCGCGGATCTCTTGATTGATTTCGGATCTTTTCATAGGGTATTCCAATTTAGATTTCGCAGCGGAAAAGTTTGATCATTTCTTCGGTTTTATCGGCCACTGCGTCCACGGCAGGAATGTAATATGTTCCGGGGACCGAGTGTGCAAGGCGGCCTTTGGCGCCTTCGATGGCTGCCAGAAATGCTTTGTTTATATCTGTACAAATATTGATCTTGGCGATCCCCAGTTTGATCGCTTTCTGCAGCAGATCTTTGGGCGTGCCGGAACCGCCATGCAGCACCAGCGGCACATCCACACTGGCGGCAATCTTTTCCAGTCGGTCGAGCCGCAGTTCCGGCTTGCCGGCGTAGTCGCCATGCACAGTACCGATCGCTACAGCCAGACAATCGACTTTGGTGCGCCGGACAAATTCAGCGGCTTCTTCCGGCACGGTCAAAACCGATTCGCTGTTGGCGCCGCCGTCGCCGCCGCCGCCCACATGACCCAGCTCGGCTTCGCATGATGCGTTGTACCCGGCCGCCATCGCCGCGGCTTGAGCCGAAAGCTCCGCATTTTTTTCAAAATTGTAGACCGACGCATCCAGCATCACCGAGGTAAAGCCGCTTTTCAGGCACTCGTCAACGTGTTTGAGTGTGCTGCCGTGGTCGAGGTGCAGCGCCGCGGCAATATCGTATTTGTTGACATAGAAATTAACAATATCAGCCAGCGCATCCGCTCCGCCCATAAGGTTGTACTCCAACGGTGTGGCCTGAAAGATCACTGCTGAATTGCAGCGTTTGGCTGCCATGGCAATACCCCGCACATTCAAACTGTCCCAACACTCAAAAGCTCCGAGGGCAGCGCCATGTTTCCGGGCTTGTATCATAAGATCATCCATTCTGAAAAGCGGCATGATATACTCCTTGAAAACAATAAACACTGTTTATTTATAATGTATTATAATATCATATAATATACACTCAAAAAATTTTTCTGCTACTTTCTGACGCAATATTTTCATGCCTTATGAAAGCAGAGCCGCTGCAAACACTCTCTTGCCGCGGCTCCGGGAATACAGTGGATTTATCGGATCACTTGATCGGCTGGGCACCGAAATCTTTGAGCGCTCCGAAGAATTTCAACGCGCTTTCCATAGGATAGCAGTTGGCATACATCGACACCTTGGACGAAATCGAACCTTGTTTGTTCATACCGAACGCTGCGCGGAACTGGTTGACCGGCGAATTGGGATCGTAATCGACCTTTTCGGTGTAAGTGGCATTGAGGAACGCCTGCAGATAGTTGCTGTCGATAACATTTTTGAATACGGCCGGATCTTTGATAACGATGTTACCTTCGGCACTTTCCATGCCGTCAAGATCGCCGAGATCTTCAAAACCTTCTTCATCGGCTTTCATGAACTGGATATTGGGGCTGACGGTAATGGCCACGTCAGCTTTTTTGTTCAGGAAAAAGACGTTGTTGTCCAGCGAAACCTTTTTCTTGGCGGGATTGCCCTTGGTGTTGTCAAAGCCCGCCATGCAGTTCAAGCCGAAAATATTGTTGTAGATCTTGCTGATCACGCCTTCGTTGGCTCGCACACCGTAACCCATATCTTCAAAAGACTTGGTTCGGGTCCAGGTGAAAAGTACCGTGTTGTAAGCAAAAACATACTCTACCATATACGGTTTGCCGTTGGTAGTGCGGACTTCGGCACCGACCATGCGGTTGCCGGCAAAAACGTTGTTGATAAGCTGAACCTGACCGGAAAAATGCTGCACGTTGACCGCATAATTGCTGCCGTTGAGGAACAGACAGTTTTTGATGATCAGCACGCCATCGGTATTGGCGTGCAGTAAATAGCGATCCATCGTCGGATTGGGCTGTTTGCCCTTGGCCGGCGGGATCGTCAGCATACCGTCGGCAAAACCGGCAGGTTTACCTTCCACGGCATGATAGTTGTTGGAATAAGTGTGGTCAAAAATAAGACCGTCAATGACCACCATGGATTTGGCACCGGCATTGCGGGTGTTGATCGTGAGCGTGCCGAAGACCGGTTTGGTGGCATTTTGCTTGTTGGTCGGCTGCAGCATGGTGCGGTATTGCAACACGTTGCGCTGCGAAAAATCGCTGCTGTAACCGCCGATGATCGAAATTGGTTTGTTTACTTCGATCCATCCGCGGGAGGTTTTGCCCGGGTAAACTCCTTCGGCCACATGGATAACATCGCCGGGGGCAGCTTTTTCGACCGCTTTCCAGATGTTTTTCAGCGGAGCTTCCGGCGTGCCGGCATTTTTGTTTTTGCCGGTTTTAAGCGAAACGAATATATCGGCAGCAGAAAGTGTGCATCCGATCGAAAATAAGAGTGTGGCTGATAATAAAAATGTGGATCTTTTCATTTTCTGCTCCCGTAATTATCAATAACTTAAAAAAAGGCAGAAAGCATGCGGCTTTCTGCCTTTTGCGATCAGTAGATCAATACTTGACAGCCGTACCGGTCATGGTAATGGTGGTTTCGCAAATACCGATGACGTTGGTCATGCTGTAATCCATCTTGACATCAATAATGTCGTTGGCGCCGGGCGCAGATTTCAGCGCTTCAGCCTTGAGCGTAGCAAAGGAAGAGTCGCCCATCGATACGCAGCCGAAATAACTCTTGACGACCGTCTTGGCCTGAACATTGCGTTTGACGACAGTGTACTTGGCCGGAGCATTGGGCTGCATCATGGCGTTGCCGGAAACTTGAGCATAGAAGCTCGGCGCGCCAACAAAAGCTGCGGGAGCACCATTATGAGTCGGAACCCCGACACAACCGGTCAACGCGAGAGCAGCTGCGGCAGCAGCGCCAGTGAGGAGAAGATGTTTCTTCATACGGCACACTCCTTTTTTAAGAGTTTATTTTTGCCATTCTGAAACCGGAACGGCTTTTCTGTTTTTCAGCGGAAATATTTCCCCGCCTGCTGTTAGATTAGCACACCTTTAAAAAAAAAGCAAATTATTTTTAAGTTTTTTTTAGGTGGCGATTGTTAATCCATTGATATTGACCGGATAAAATGTGAGAAGTTCTGAATTTTAATTATTTTCCGTTGTTTTGGGCAGGATTTTTTCTATGGTGGAAATTTGTTGAGTCATTACCTGTAAAGTGGCTTGAGCCGCCTGCGTGCTGCTGGCGCTGAAGTCATATTCTACAACAGTTTCTTCCGTACCAAGCAATGTCGAGCGGCTGACTGCGCGGAAACTCCCGGTATCAGGGATTTTCTGATCGGCTGGGATCCCGACTTTGCGTGATTTGTAAGTCAGATTGCCAATGATCAAACGGCCTTGCGGGGTGCCATTTTCGGGATTGGCAGCTTCAGCTTCAGCCAACATTACATAGCCATTCATATCCAGATTTTTGTCGGCGGCGCCCCGGGCGAGAGTTTGGGCGGAGTTGCTGCATCCGGCCGATAAAAAAGCGATCAGTAAAAAAGCAATGGTCATTTTGAGTTGAGAAATCATGTTTTATACTCCTTGATTTAATAAGTGTTATGCAGAGCATTTTTGCTCTACGCAAGAGTTGAATTTGTCAACAAAGGCATAAAAAAACGCATTTTTTGAAGTTTTTGAACAAAAAAGCCGAAAAAGTGTAAAATAAAATTTGCATTTTTCTCAAAAGATGGTATTGTAATGGAGTAATGCAAATAACGCATTGAAAAATGCGGGCGTATAGCTCAGTTGGTTAGAGCGCCACGTTGACATCGTGGAGGTCGTAGATTCGAGTTCTACTACGCCCACCATTTACAAATTCTCAAGAGTTCAGTCAAGTATGATTGAACTCTTTGTTTTTATAGTGATTTGTAGCTGTACGGCAAGGATTTACAGCAAGTTTCTTCCTTTACGATTCCCAGGACAGAGAATGGTCTCTCCTCTCAAAAGCGTGTGTTTGAATAGAAATCTCTGAAAATTCTCTGTTATGTAAAGGTCGGCGACCTTTATGTATTGGTTTTTATGTAAGCAGGTTTCTGCGGACTCATGTTGCTTATGAAGAAGCTGTCGGCCATTGTTTGCACAGAAAAGGCCATGTCAGCGGCGGGAGCGAGGTGTCCGCGATCGTAACCACCTCCATAGCCTTGAGCGAAGGAGGAAGCCTTGGCGACGGAGGGCTTTGCAGTATCAACGCAATAAAATGGCAGGCTGTAAGGTTTGCCGGAGGCCTGTCCGCCGCAGTTGTAGCGCAGGCGGAAGATTTTTTGCCTTGGCAAAAATGAGCGGAGTGGAACGGAGCGAAGCGAATGATGCCCTCCCATTTTATCCTCCATAGCCTTGAGCGAAGGAGGAAGCTTTGGCGACGGAGCGCTTTACAGTATCAACGCAATAAAATGGCAGTCCGATAGGTTTGCCGGAGGCCGGTCCGCCGCAGTTGCAGCGCAGGCGGAAGATTTTTTTGTCTTGGCAAAAAATCTGCGGAGCGAAAACGTTGGATGTCGTGGCGGCTTGTCGCGGCGCAGTTTTACAAAGACGGAAGAGGAGCATCAGCTCACGAAGCCGGGCAATGCCGCGAACTCCAAACCGTTTGCGAGGCTGTAAAACAACAGGAGCAATTCCGGTCTTTTTCAATTCCGGCTTGCGATTTTACAGGATTTTCTGCATATTTGGGGTGCAACCCGTCGATGAACCAGGAAAAATCATTTGGAAGCAATGGGAAAATAGGAGCTTGCTCATGTCATTGCATGGGGGAGGATGCCGTGTTTTTTAATCGGTTATATGATTTATTGTAAAATTTTTTGAATGAGGTGTCATTTTTAGAGTAAAAAACTCTCTTATATGTACAAATGCGATTTTGAAAATCGATCCAACTGCAAAATAATAATCAGAAAGGAGTAACTGAAAAATGAAAAAAATTTGATCTCATTCGTCGTCGGATCAGATGTTGTCGGCTGTATAGTTGCAATCACCCTGACTTCAAACTCTAACAATTATTTACAAAGGAAAACAGCAATGAAAAAACTCTTTACTTTCGCATTCTTACTGCTGGCAATCGGTTCTGTTACGCTTAAAGCGGCGGAGGCTGAAAATCAAAGTAATATCCTTGATAAAATCAACAGTTTGCCGATGTATTTTGGCGGCAAGACGGTGAGTAAAAGCGGATTCACTGTGCAGACTCCGTATTTCTGGCAGTTCAAAGAAAAAAATGATATTTACCATGCAGCAATTATTTTTGGTTATTGTCCTAAATTTTGTGAAAAACATTTGTAATTGCCAATGTTGATGACAACATTGCCTACACAATTCATTTTGTTTTGCCAATAGTCCTCCCACGC
>SUWA01000112.1 GCA_015061695.1 Lentisphaerota bacterium | reverse complement strand
TGGCGACTTTACAATAGAGCGGTCGCTGCCGCTCCCTTACCAACTTTTGCGGCTTCACCGCAAAAGTTCCCTCAAACGCCGGGAGCTATCGCTCATCTCCGTAGCGGCTTCGCAGGCAAGCTGCTCGGTTTGCCGGAATATATCCGGCAAACTGCCCTCTCATGCGTTCGCGGCCCTGACCCGTCTTCGCATTGCTACGCCGCGGCAAGCCGGGCTTTGCGGCGTTCCGCCGCATGGGCTGTTGGCTGGCTATATTGTTCATAATACCAAGCGGGGCTGTTGCAAAACAGTTTTGCAACAGCCCCATCGACTTGATCGCTGAGTATCAGTAGAACCAGCGGGCGCGGCGGAGATGATCTCCGGAGAAATATTTCCAATCCGCCGGATCACATTCAAGCTCTTTTATCAACCACGGCACCTGACCGCAGTTAAAGTAAGTGCGGCTGAAGAGATAGTCCTCGTTGTCGTACATCAGAGGCTGGATCACGATGCCGCTGACCGCCCAGTCGCCGTCAAACTCAATGGCGATCTTGCCATCTTTGACCATGACCGGGATCATAACGGTCTTGTATAACCCCTTTTCCACCTCAAAGCTGAACGTTTGGCCGTTGTTGGCACAGAGCGTGCCTTTACGCGCGCCGGTACGGGCATTGATGATAACATCGAGCATCACCAAACCGCTTCTTACCGGAGCAACGGTGTAAACATTCCGGGTATTGCCCACCGCTGCAGAGTAATGCAAGGGGTCGCTCTTGCTGTTGCCGGAACTCTTCAGCGTTACTGCGGATTGATCGCTCCACTTACTCATATCAGCCTGGCTGAATTCACGGTCAAAGCCATAGAATTTTTTGTTGATGGCAAAACCGCCGGCTGTTTCGCCGGTGGTGAACTGCAAGCGTTCAGTGGCCGATGGGCCGTACTGATAGTGGGCATACGGGATCGGGTGCAGCTGCGCAAAGTCGGTTATACCGCTGCGCAAAACAGCTTTGAATACATACTTGGTACCGTAACGCGAGTCGTTGGAAGGCGTTACAAAGCAGTAGTAATCGCCTTCTTTGACCAGATGCGACTTGTACTGGCTGGAGAGGTCTTCAATATACAAACCCCAGATACCCATCGGCGAAAAGTCGATGGAAAAATCTACCGCGCCGCCGGTAAACTGCACATGACGCACCGAGTTTATGACCATGCCGTCAGGTTCATTGCCGGTAAAGGTGTAAACTCTGGAGGGGCGACCGCTGCGGTGCATGCCATAGAAATATTTGGCTTTGGCGCCTTTGAGTGCCGCCACCGGTATCTTGAGTGTGTAGGAGTTGTTGTGTACGCCCGAGTCAGCCACCCGGACGAATCCGGCAAAGTTGATTTCTGCCCGGTCAGCGCCCATGCGGGTCAATTCGCGGACAAAGGCAACTTTGTTCTGTTCGCTCGTACCGCTGGTCAGAATACCGTAGTAAGCGTTGGTTTTATCCTGCCAGCCCTTGACGACCTTGGTGTTGAATTTTTCCACACTGGTGAAATCCTGCCATTCGTGCGCACTCTGACGGAACTGGTCGCCGGCAATAATAACTTTGCCGTCAAGTCTGACCGTGCCGTCGGCGGAGAGGGCAAAACCTTTATCCGTACTGAGTTCAGCCGGAACGCTGTCCATGATCTCACCCACAACTTCCGCCGGGTAAAAGAGTTCATCCAGATCGGGCGTGGGCGCAGGTGTTACCTGACGGGTATGCGGCGGTTCAGCCATCGGCGGCGGCACTATTTTCATGCGTTTTTCCAAAGTTCCTTTGAGCTGCAGCTGGGCAAAGAAACCGATCTCTTTGCCGGGAATGGTAAAGACCGTGGAATCGCCTTTTTTGATCCCTTTGACTGTGATGCTCCGGCGTTCCGGCGACTCCAGCACGGCAGTGTCAGCGCATGGCCGGTTGACCGTAATGACCAGATCACCATTGACCGGATGGAAAATATCGTCATTTTCCGGGATACCGTTGCCGCCGACTTTTTCGCCTTTTTTGACTTTGCTGGCGGTAAAGTTGAAGATCTGGACAAAGATCTCGCCGGAGAGTTCGCCATCCTGCTGCTGATTGGCTATGGCCAAAACTTTTTCCGGCAGATCCAGCGTTACCGGCGCCTTGGTATTGGCGGCGGTGTGCGCGTGATCATACACGCTGTTGATCAGTTTGGCCAGCGCGGGATTGGGCGAATAGGTGTATTTTACATAGTTGCGGATTTCCAATTCATACAAGTTGTTACCGAACTGACCGGCCACATAGATGAATGCGCCTTTGCCGTAAGGGGTCTTGATAACGACCGGACTCTTGACATTGCCTTTTACATACTCAACGAGTACCTGCGACTTGGCCGGATCGCGCAATTTGACTGAAAATGCGTGCGGCAGATCGAATTCTTTATCCGTGCCGGGCAGGGTGCTGACGGCTTTGCCGGCGGGCAGGACTTTATCCATGTAGCGCAAGTTCATGGCCTGACCGAGCGCAAAGTCGATGCGTCGGTTGCCGTGTTCGTTGTAGAGCGAAGTATTGCCGGTGGCCACGACCACGCCGCCATCGCGGACAAATTTTTCAATGTTCCGGCACTGGGTATCCGAGAGCGACGCCTGACTGGCCAGCACCAGAACTTTGTATTTGTTCAGATAACCGGGATAGAAGAATGCTCCATCCAGCAGCGTATCAAACTGGCGGCTGGATCGCACCAGCATATCCATCACGCCGCGGAAGTCATACCAGAAGAAACTGCGGTTGGGCGAAGATTTCCAGGTCTGACCGGAAACCATCAGCGCGGTATCCGTGTAAGTCCGGGCAAACTCATGCGGCATGATTTCCGGCCATTTACCGTACATGCGGAAAAATTCGATGTGCCGGGGTGTTTTGAATATACTGCCGCTGTGCCAGATGGCATGGCGGGTGCCCTGACAGACGGCCCACTGCACATAGTTGGATTCCGGCGAAACGCTTTCGCGGTTCAAACTCCAGACGGGAATATTGTAGAAGTCGCCGTAAGCGTTGCGGGTTTTGAGGTTGCCGATCAAGCTGGTGTGGGATTCCAACGGGTTGTGGATCATATTTTCCCACCCGACAAAGGGGCTGTAAAGCGCGGCGGCTTCGTCCAGGTCAATACTCTGGCTGTGCGGGTTGAAGTAATCCGAGCAATAGGTCATAAGGATTGTATCGGGCTTGACCTTCTGCATTTCGTTCAGCAGAATGTTGTTGCTCAAGTTGGTCATGCGCATACCCCAGGCGCGGAACTGACGCTGTTCCATGGTCGGGGCGGTAAAGTTGAGTGTTTTGGGCAGATCGTAACCGGTTTCAGCCTTGTAAGCCTGACGGCAGGAGTCGCAGCCGCAGTCTTTGCGGCTGGCCAGATTGAGTTCGTCGATCATAAAACCGGCAAATTGCGCCTTGCTCTGCAAATCACGCATATAGCCGAGAAAATAACCCATAAAATCATTGTTGCCCGGGCAGAACCAGTAGTTGAATTCGCCGGAACGGATATCGCGCTGCAGCCAGTCGCGTTTGGCCAGAAAAAGCGGGTAGCCGCGGTAATTGATAATGGTGGGGTCGTGGTGTTCAATAACGCTGATACCGTACTTGGTACAGGCGTTGCGCACAATGCTGCCGACCAGCGCAATATTGTCAAATTCTTCGACGTAGTTGGCGCGGAAATGCCGTCCGTTGTAAAGTACCGTGGTGATCCCCAGATCCGCCAGACGGGCGGCGACTTGTTCGGCTACAGCCGGATCGCCGCAACTGACACGGTCCATAAGGTTGGCGCCTGAAAAGCTGGTGATTGCGGAGTTATAAAGATTGGAATTGACATTTTTGTACATACGCGGCAGCGTTGGACAGTAATCCGCCGGCCGCAGCGAGAGCTTTTGGGCATCCGTTGCCGGATAACCGGTTATTTGCGGCTGCGTAAAACGTATCTGCATATCGTCGTTGCCATTGTTGGTACTGGCAATCAGGCGCATTTCCGAAGGCACGAATCCGACTGGCAGCGGCTGCTGTTCGGTCGAAAAAGTAACTTTGTTGTCTTCGATGATCAACAGCTGCCAGCAGTGTTTCTGCAAATCCACCGAGATCAGGTACTTCATGAATTTATCCGGCACAAAGTTGAACGGTGTGCTGTAGGATTCTTTGCCGCCTTTGAAGCTGATCCGGCGGTCATTATGATAACGCTTGCTGCTGATCGTTACCCCGGCAGAGCATTTGCCGCGGGAGGAATAAATATCGACCAGAATATTGCCGGAAACCTGGGCATTGCCGTCGGGCGCATTGCCGCCGATGAGAATCTGCCCTTCGGCCACGACCAGTTTAAGACCGCGTACCCGTTTGAGCGGTACAACGATCCCGCCGGATACGCCTTTGTTCTGGTGGGGATTGCGGGAAATTATCATCTGCTTTTGTGCAGTGTCAAACTTGACATCATTATTGCCGACTACTCTGGCACCGGCAACCGGCGATGCAGAAAAATCGCATTGAGCCAGCGGGATCGGCGCGGCACTGACTGCTGCTGCGGCAGCGGCCAATATGACGCTGAACATAAACTTCAATTTCATAAGCTAATTCCTTTTGCGGAGTGTAACAAAAACGGCACAGAAAAAGAACTTTCTGTGCCGAAGCATTTTTTATTTTATGCTGGAGTCATCATCAGATTCAGTTGAACCATTAACCGCCAGATCGGTTACTAAAATCTGCAATCCGTCGTTGCGGCTGTTGCTGGTGGCGATCACCCGCATAAAATCAGGAGCAAAGTTGTCGGCAAGTTTCTGCAAGCCGGTGGTAAACAAGAGTTTACCATCTTCGGTAACTGTTCCGACCCAATTTTGCTGATCCAAATTGACTGTAAGAGTCAGCTTAAGCGGCTTGCCGGGCGTAAAATTCATGGGCAAAGCGCTGTTGGCAAAATTTATTTTGCGGTGATGGTGGTAGCGCTCGCTGGAAACCGTGAACCCGGCGGCCGCTTTGTTTGATGATGAGTAAATATCAAACAGCAGCTTGCCGGATACCTGGGTGCTGCCTTTGAGCGAGGCATTGCAGATCACCAGCGAACACTCGCCTTGCAGCTGCTGCATACCGGGCAATTTTTTCAGCGGAATAAAGAGCCCGCCGGAAACCATCTTGTTCTGGTGCGGCTCATGATTCAACACATACATCTTGCGGGCCGCATCGTGTTGAGCGGTCAGCGTACCGCCCAGTTTGATCCCGGCGGTGTTGCCCTGCGCTAAATCACACTCCGTAAGCGGCGCGGCAAATGCTGCCGTGCTTCCGGCAGCAAAAGTTGCTGCGATCAAAAGAGAACTGAAAAATTTGCTTGGCATATAAATACTCTTTCTTTAATGCAGTTATCAGTAGCGGTCCCACTTGTTTTCGGCATCGCCGACGTATTTGGATTCGCCCTTCTTGAAAATCGAATCAACATAGGGGTTCTTGCTGGTAGTATAGCTGGTTTCGTCCTTGCCGGCTTTGGTTACTTCTTTGCTGACGTGGCCGTCGCACCAGAGTGTATTTACCGCACCGTTATGACGGGCGTGCAGAACACCATAGGTTTTGCCGGTGGTAAAATAGCCCAGCATAACCGCGTAACCGGCCCCGGTTACACTTAAGTTTGAAACATAAACATCAGCCGTAAGAATGGTATCCGAGGGATTGCCCAAGCCGCCAACAGTTACCGGGGCTGTTGCGCCGCTGGTGTCGTGCAGACCGGAGCCGACATGCAGATAGTTGTAACCGTAGTCCGGGTATTTTTGAGCCCGCGCAAGCGTGGTATCCCAGCTTTGCTTGCCGGTGGCTCCAGGCATGGAGGGGCATTTAAACATGCTCTTTGCGCCAGTGGCAAAGTAACCCTTATCCGCATGGGTCTGGGCTTCGCCGAAACAGCCGTTGACCATCAGAATAAGTGTCCATTTAGGAACATCATCTTTTACAATGTAAATGCTTGAGTCATATTGACCGGCCTTGAGTTCATAGGGCGGGAACATATCTTTATTGTCCATGGTATAGGTCATAAAGGCAGTACCCAGCTGTTTCTGGTTGGATATACAGGTTGCACTGCGGGCGGTTTCGCGCGCGCTGGAGAGTGCCGGCAGCAGCATAGCCGCCAGAATAGCGATGATGGCAATTACCACCAAAAGCTCGATGAGGGTGAATTGTTTTTTCATTTTCTTTTTCCTTTCTGGAATAAAATATTGTTATTGTCCTAAATTTTGTGAAAAACATTTGTAATTGCCAATGTTGATGACAACATTGCCTACACAATTCATTTTGTTTTGCCAATAGTCCTCCCACGCTTTG
>SUWA01000111.1 GCA_015061695.1 Lentisphaerota bacterium | reverse complement strand
GTTTTTTCCCCACAAAACAATTTTGCAACAGTCCCATATGGTATTTACTGCTTCAGCAACCTTTGGTGAGAGTCCAGACTTCGGTGTGTGTGGCGCTGGCACCTTCGGCAAGTTTGAGCATCGGCGAAAGCGACTCGATCTCCAGAAATCCCGGATCGGACTGAGTGTAAAATTCCGAATTGCAGCCCATATCCGGGTAATTGGCTCCGGCAATACAGGGGTAGTCCTTGCGGAAAGTTTCGCCATTAAGTTCATACAGCGCGTATCCGGCATCGTTGAGCGCGCCGAATTTGAGCTTGCCGGGCACAGTGGAATCCTGCCGCATTTCAATAAATTTGCTGCCCCATTTCAAGCGGGGGTCATCCATCGGCGTAAAGGGCCAGATGATCAGTTTGCGGGCCGGCTCGAATGTTTCTCCGGGGCCGGCGCCGTGCGGTACAAAGGGCGGCTGCGGAACTTTGAGCGTCCCGCCGGCAGCCATGACCGACAAGCACCAGATCGATACTTCCAGCGGCCACAAACCGATGTTTTTCAGCGTATGATTCACGGTTACTTTGCTGGAATTTTCGTCCAGGACGATAGTGATTTTTTTGCCGATCCAGCGCGACGTTTCGTCGGGGCAGTTGAGCGTAAGCACATTATTTTCAAAGCTCCACGGCACGGGGGCGTTGTCCGGGTAATAGGTACGCGCAGCGGTTTCGGGCGCATACCACAGGCGGTGGCCGCCATAGCTGTGCCATGCGTTGTCATCCATCGGGCCGGGTTCTTCTTTGAAAACGTGGAAAAAGTTCTGACCGTTGACAAAACCGTAAAACAGCACCCGCGGACCGGCTTCGACCGTGATTACCAGCTTGACGATACCGTTAGAAAGTTCCAGCGCTTCTTCAAAACCGCCGAATTTGACTTTTTTAAGCTCAACCATATTTTACTCCTTTGCTGTTGCTCAAGAAAAAACGCCCGGATATCAAAAGAAATCCCGGGCGTTTCCGTTAATCATAACTCTTTTACCATGCGGGGTTTTCCGGCAGCGAGGCATCGAATTCATCCAACAGCTGCTGCTGATAAGCTCCGGCAAAATCCCGATTGAAGAATTTATTCAAACCGTTGTTCAAAAGTTCCGCCCACGAGGCTTCTTCCTTACCCGGCACGATGGGGAAGAAAAGCGCGTTGTTTTTGGCGGCGGCTTTGTAGTCGCCGGGGGCATCGCCGACCATCAGGATGCAGTCAGCTTCGTACTTGTTTTCGGTCGAATAATGGATATGTTCGGCTTTGGTACCGTGTTCCTGACCGCAGATCAGATTGACGAAGCCGTCCATTTCGTTTTCGGCCCACTCACGCACCAGTGCTTCGAGCGGGGTTTGCGATACCACGATCAAATCCGCCTTCTGCGAAGCCGCGGCCAGCACATCTTTCACCCCCGGCAGCGGAGGCACACCGTGTACCATATCTTTGACCCGCGCGTTGACTTCCTTGCTCCAGGCCAGCGCCTGCTGCAGTTCGGGGCTGTCGACTTTTTCAAGGTAGCTTTCCAGCGCCGGGTTGCCCAGCTTGGACTCAACGGCCAGCCACTTTTCCAGATCGGCCGTATCTGCCGGCTGGCAGCCGCGCGCCAGGATCTCGGGACGCTGCGCAATGAGTTTCATGCAGTAATCAATGGCCCAAAAGCGGTTGCATCCGCGCATCTTGCTGTAAAGGTTGACAAATTCCCAGACTTCGCGGGCATACTTGCTGGCCGGCTGCATATTGTAGTGTTTGATAAATGCCGGGCAGAAACACTCTTTGTGTTTGACTTCCATACTGTCAAACACACATCCGTCGCTGTCAAAACCGATAAAAAATTCATGGTTTTTCGGCAAAGATTTCATTTCGTTGAGATAGTCGCGCATATTTGCTCCCAGAATTAAGTTTTTTTGGATCTGTTTGAGTATAATATAACAGCACAATCGCAAAAATTCCACTTTGAACCGTATTTTTTGCCCACAAGGCGCATCTTCCGGCCGGCCACGACCTTGAAAACAATTCCGTCATATCTGCCAAATCTGTTGTGAACTGACGGAAAAAGTGACGGATAAACTGACGGGAAGTGATATTTTAAGCTCAAAAAATGACGGAATTCAATTGACGGATATAAAAAAACCGTTGCAGGAGTTGTATATCTTGCAACGGTTACAGTATGCGTTTTTTTACACTTCAGTACGACAAACGCACGTCAGTGATGTTGAGCTGCACGCGGTCAGTGTTCATATAATTGTTGATCTGCGGGGTGGCCAGCACATCCACATTGCCGTGCATGAACTCTTCGGGCATAAACTTGAACGCAATAAATTCGATCTGGTTATGGAATCTGTCCTGCAGGATGCCGCGGGTGTGGCGCTGCCCCACCGGCGAAGCCTTGATGACTTCAAGTTCATTGAAGCGGTAGACCGGCTTCTGGTTGCCGTGGCCGAACGGAGCGAGTTCGTTGAGGTAATCAAAAAATTCGCTGTTCAATTCCTGAATATTACATTCGCCATCGTAAGCGGTGAATTCTTCCAGATCCGCTTCGCTCATCTGCGCCCGGACATGCTGTTCAAACTCCTGATAAAATGCGTCGATAAGTTCAGCTTTCACGCCGATACCGACCGCCATGGGGTGCCCGCCGTAACGCTCCAGCAACGGCGCTGTTTTGCTCAAAGCCGCCACCAGATTGAGCGAACCGATGCTGCGGCCGGAGCCGTAAGCCACGCCGTCATCCTGAATACTCAACACGATCGTGGGCCGGTTGAAATCGCGGGCCAATCTGGATGCCACGATCCCGATAACGCCCTGATGCCAGTTTTTGCCGGCCACCAGCAATGCGTAATTTTCCTGCAGCTGGCCGTTGCTTTCGAGCTGTGCGCGAGCCTCCTGATAGATCTCCTGCTCTTTATCCTGCCGGTTGCGGTTGTAATTTTCCAGCTCCGACGCGTAACGGTAGGCTTCCACAATATTATCCGACTCCAAAAGCGACAGCGCTATGTTGGCATCGCCGACCCGCCCGGCGGCATTGATCCGCGGCGCGAGCTTGAACGTAATATCTGCCGGCGAAAGATCGCCCTTGAGTTTGCTTGATTCGATCAGCGCCCGGATGCCGGGCCGGAATTGCTTTTTAAGTATATCAATACCGTATTTGACCATAATGCGGTTTTCGCCCAGCAGCGGCACAATATCGGCCACAGTACCCAGCGCCACATAATCAAGCACATCTTCCAGATGCGTCGTGAAGCCGCCGAGGTTGTTTTCGCGGCCGTATTTGATGAATGCGTGCGAGAGTTTGAACGCCGTACCCGCTCCGGAAAGAATGTGCATATCTTCCAGTTCCGGGTAGATCTTGGGGTTGATCACAGCCAGCGCCTGCGGCAGCTCGTTGGCGGCTTCGTGGTGGTCGGTTATGATCGTATCAATATTCATATTGACCGCTTCGGCCACGGCATCCACGCTGGTGATACCGCAGTCGACTGTGATCAAAACCTGACAGGGGCCGAAAATCGCCAGTGCCTTGTGCAGACTTTCCGGCGTAAAACCGTACCCGTCATCGAACCGGTGGGGTATAAAGCTACTGACCTTTGCCCCGTTCCGCCTCAAAACCAGCGAGAGCAGCGCACTGCCGGTGATACCATCGGTATCGTAGTCGCCGTGGATAAGGATGTGTTCATTGTTGGCAATCGCCTGCCAAATGCGTGCGGCAGCTTCTTTGATCCCCGGAAAACGATAGGGATCGCTCAAGTTGCGCAACTGCGGATTCAAAAACCCGCCCACCTGTTTGGCAGAGATTTCGCGAGCGGCAAAATAAAGCGCGATCGGCCGCGGCAGATTATGCTGCCGCATCAACTCATCAACTTCGCTTGATATGTTTGCCCGTGTCAATTTCCATTTTTTAGAGCCCATTTTCAATCCTTTTTAAATTGTCATAAGACTACTATAACACATTTTCACAGACAAGGCAATGTTTTTACTGTGAATATTCCACTTTTTTTGTGGAAAAGCGCAAGATCAGGTTGCAAAATCGGTTTTTTGGGGCAATATTAGTCTTATCACATAAAAATTCAGGAGAACAGCCACCATGCCGGCTGAACAGATAAAATCGCAGAAAAAACTTTTTCTCGCCCGCCATTACGGATTCTGCAACGGCGTAAAGCGTGCCATTGATACGGTCAATGCTGTTTTGCAGAGTGTTCCGGAAAACGAAACTATATACATTTACAACGAAATCGTACACAACTCTTTTGTGGTAAATAATTTAAAGTCAAGAGGCGTTAAGTTCGTCCACTCCCTTGACGCGGTTCCGCCCGGCAGCATGATCATCTGGAGCGCCCACGGCGTACCGCCTGAACTGGAAGATGAGGCCCGCCAGCGCCGGCTGACGATCAAAGATGCCACCTGTCCGCTGGTCAAACGGTTGCACGATCTGGCTTCAAAGTATTCGCAAGATGGTGATGCGGTGATCTTTATCGGCCACGCCAACCACCCGGAAAGTATCGGCGTACTCGGCTGCGGCAATATCCGCTGCGTAAGCAATGCTGACGATTGTTATGCGCTGCCGGATTTTTCGCCCGATCAAAAAATCTATGTGCTGACCCAAACCACCTGGTGCAGCAACGAAACAGACGTTTTGCTCGAGGTATTGAAGAAGCGTTACCCCAACTTGGAACTGGTTTCCGGCAGCTGTTATGCCACGACCGAACGTCAGCAATCGGTGCGCGATCTGATCCAACAGCAGCACATCGAACAGTTGCTGGTGATCGGTTCGCCCAAAAGTTCCAATTCCAACCGTCTTTGCGAAGTGGCCATGCAGTACAACGTGCCGGCACAACTGGTGGATGACCCGGAGCAAATCGAGTTTATGGAGTTCAACACGGTCAGCACGCTCGGCATAACCGCCGGAGCTTCTGCACCCGATATTTTATTGCAGCGATCGCTTGAGATCCTGCAGAAAAAACATAATTTCAACCTCGAAGAAGGAACAAGATGAATAAATTAGTGCAAATATTTGAGCAGACTTTTCACGCACAACCCGAAGTGATCGCTTCCGCTCCCGGCCGGTTGGAAATATTGGGCAATCACACTGACTACAATGAAGGTTTTGTTTTGAGCTGTGCCGTGGATCAGCGCACCACGGCACTCATGCGCAAAACCTCCGGCAATATGGCGGTCATTTATGATGAACGCGCCGATTCGTATGCCAGAATCGATCTGAATGATCTTGCTCTGCCCATCACGCCCAAGTGGGCCGGTTATCCGGCCGGAGTGGTGTCGGAACTCAAAAAGCGCAATTTTGCCGTGGGCGGATTCGAAGCGGTCATCAGCAGCACGGTTCCGCTTTCGGCCGGCATGTCGAGTTCGGCGGCGTTTGAAACTGCCGTGTTGTTTGCGTTGCAGAAACTTTACGGACTGGACATCCCGCCCGCCGACAGTGCCCGCATCGGGCAGGGCGTGGAAAATAATTTTCTCGGCCTCAAAACCGGTCTGCTTGACCAGTTCAGCAGCATTTTCGGCGTGGAAAATGCTTTTATCCTTTCGGATTTCCGCAGTGTGGAAGTCCTTAAAAGTGTTACCATGCAGCCGGGCGCTTCCATTCTGGTGGTCAACTCCATGGAAAAACACAATCTGGTCGATTCCGAATACAACACCCGGCGCGCTGCGTGCGAAAGCGCCGCCGCCAAACTCGCTGAACGCCACGATGGAGTCAAAACGTTGCGCGATGTATCTATGGAGCTTTTGGACAGCGAAAAAAATATCCTCACTGACGAAGAATTCCGCCGCGCCAAACATGTTGTCGGCGAGTGTACCCGCGTAATGCAAGCAGTTGATCTGCTGGCGCAAAACAATGTGGCCGGATTCGGTCAGCTCTGGTGGGAATCTCACGAAAGCAGCCGCATCAATTTTGAAAATTCCACCCCCGCGCTGGATAAACTCATTGAGATTTCCAGAACTCTGCCCGGCGCGCTGGGCGCACGGCTCTCCGGCGGCGGTTTCGGCGGCATAAGTATCCATCTGGTTCAGGATCGCTATCTGGAAGAATACCAAAAACAAATCTCCGCACTCTACAAAGAATATTGCCGCATTACTCCGGAAACCATCATCTGTCATCCCGGTGCCGGCGCCAGCGCGCAGCAATTGAAATAAAGCCGGTCGCTTGCCGGCTTGGCAGTGCTGTGGTGTACGGATTTGTACGGATTTGTACGGAGGCGCCGGTGTGGATCACATCAGGCGGCCGTAAGGTGTAAGCAAATGAAATAAAGCCGGTCGCTTGCCGGCTTGGCAGTGCTGTGGTGTACGGATTTGT
>SUWA01000110.1 GCA_015061695.1 Lentisphaerota bacterium | reverse complement strand
GCTTCACTGATACTTTCGGTCAAGACAATGGTGTCGCCAGTGCTTGCCGCGTTGATCGCTGCCTGCAAAGAGGTGTACTCTTTACCGGTACCAACTTCGATTGTAGCCATAACTAACTTCCTTTTTTTTCAGTTATCTGACTGTTTTATATTGTTAAAAATTGCTTTTTTTATTTGATAAAAAGACAAGAACAGCCCTACAGCGGTGTTCTCAATCTTCCACACCGCCCCAAAACTGTTCGTGTATCTTTATCAAATTGGTCATAAGCTCGCCATCCCAAATCATAGCCGGAGCGCCATCGGCACCATTGGCGCAACCCGGCGCACCCCGCGCTGATTGCTGCATACAAAGTGCCTTACCCCGGCAACTGCGCGCCGGAGCACGCGCTTTGCACAATGGAAAAATACATCCGCCACCGAAACTGCACAACTGTAAAGTTTGTCAGCCGCGATCCTGAATGTATCTACGGTCAAACGCCCCGCAAGAGTAAAAAACCACTCCTGTTTGCGTTCGACTGCGGCAAGAGCAATAAAATCAGTACAAACAACCGCTTTGCCTCTAAAGGAAAAGCTCACTGCGTTTGCCGCGTCCGGCAGGCAGATAAAATTGTTTGACATCTGATCCATTATTCCAGCCATCCGATCTTCCAGCTTTTTACATCGGCCTTACTTGGCTTCTTCGTTCTTCTGCAGCACGCCGGCTTCGACCAGCTTGTCGATCAGCTGCTGCATACTGTTGAACGCGCCCAGGAAACCCTGCGGAGGCATGATGATACGCACGTTTGATTCCGGAACCGGAGCTTTGCCTTCTTCGGCAGGCTGCAGAGTCACAAAGTCAAAGCGAACCATGCCGCCGGCAAAGTGAACCTGACCGATACCATCAGCGAAAATTTCTTTTTTGCAATCCATTTTGAACCGCACCTTTCTGTTATTTTCCCGCAGAACAAACCACTTATTCCGCGGAGTCGGCACAATCCGACGTCAGTTAAGATAACACACTTTAGTCAAATTTGCAAACTTTTTGTTCCATAAAAAAAGTATTTAAGCGATATTTTATCACATTTTGGAGTTTATTTTAATGAATCGCGCGCGCGAGGCGAAAAAAAACAGAAAGCACGCCATTCTGAAATCATAATGCAAAAAGGAACTGCTGCATTTTTTTACAACAGTTCCCATAAATTCAGCAGTACGGCAGTTTTTTATTCCTGCAACAGATTGCGCCCGGTAAATCTGGGTTCGGATGTAAAGTTGATCGAGAGCTTTCTCAACGCATTTTCATCGCCCGCCGGCGGAATATGGCTCAAATGCATCTCGCAACCTTTGAGTTTGGTCAGTTCGTCCAACGCCAGTTTGGCCGCCGGATTACTCGGACTGCTGACCGACAACGCGGTCAATGTTTCCGAAAGATCCAGACTGATGCCTTTATTGTTATAAACCTGCTGTTTCAAACTGCTGACTGCCTTGATAACTTCCGGCGACAGCAAAGTAAGGTTATCCGGCAAATTCGCCAACAGCTTGATCGCGTTAAGTATACAGCTGGAAGCTGCGTGCAGCAAAGTCGAGTTGCGTCCGGTAACGATCCGGCCGTCAGCCAGTTCCAGCGCCGCCCCGCAGAAGATATTGTCAAAGCCTTTGCCGGGAGTCTTTTCGGCACTTTCCATAGCGTCGCGCGCCGGCTGCACCACTTTGCGGTCGGTCTCGCCGATCCCCAGATCATCCATCAAAAGTTTGATCCGTTCGATCGGTGCTTTTTCGGCCGCGCCGGTAGCGTAATCGCACATTGCGCGGAAGTAGCGGCGCAAAACTTCCTGTGCCGAAGCCTGTTTGCATGTTTCATCATCCACAATGGCAAATCCCACCCGGTTCACCCCCATATCGGTCGGCGAGTGATAGAGCTGTTCCGGATCCATAATGCGCGAACAGATCCGGTGTACCACCGGAAAAACTTCCAGATCGCGGTTGTAGTTGATCGCCGAAGTATGGTAATGTTCCAGGTGGAAACTGTCAACCATATTTACATCGCCCAAATCCGCGGTGGCCGCTTCGTAGGCAATGTTTACCGGGTGTTTGAGCGGCAGATTCCAAACCGGAAAAGTTTCGAATTTGGCGTATCCGGCCCGGATGCCTTTCTGAAAATCATGATAAACCTGCGAAAGGCATGTCCCCATCTTGCCCGAACTGGCTCCGGGTCCGGTAACGACCACGATCGGTTTATCGGTTTCGATATAACTGTTGGAGCCGTAGCCTTTGCTGGAAACGATCGTATCCAGTTCGGTCGGGTAGCCGGCGATCGGCTTGTGCAAGTATACTTTGATTCCGCGCCGGGAAAGCCGGTTGATGAATCCGCGCACGGCCGGCTGATTCTGATAGCGGGTAACGACCACGGCTTTGACCGTCAGATCCCAGTCGCCCAGCACGTCGATCGTACGCATAACGTCGGCATCGTAACTGATGCCGTAGTCGGCGCGCATCTTGCGCTGTTCGATATCGCCGGAGTAAATACAAATGACGATATCGATCTTATCTTTCATGCGCTGAAGAAGTTTGATCTTGGTATCGGGGTCAAATCCGGGGAGTACGCGGGCGGCGTGATGATCGCCCATAAGTTTGCCGCCGAATTCAAGATAGAGTTTGTCGTCGAATTTTTCGGCGCGCTCCAGAATGGCCGCCGACTGTTCTGCCAGATATTTTTCGCTGTCAAATCCGCACTTCATTTTGCTTTCCCGATATGTTGAAATCTATAACTATACCGGGGTATAAATATAACACCAAAACTATGTTTTGGCAAGTGCTTTTTCAAGAAAAAAAAGAGATTTACCGGGCGATTTATTCAACATTGATATTATTGAGAAAAAATTCTGTTTCAAAATTTGCAAATTTCTTTTTTTACACTATCTTAAACACAGCCGTGGAGGATATTGTATGCTGCCGTGGCAGGGGTGCTGCTGATTTTTCAGCGGCTGAGATCATACCCTTGAACCTGAACCGGGTAATGCCGGCGTAGGAAGTTACGGTTGATCGGCTGAACTCTTTTGCGGGCTGACGAAACTCTATCTTCCCAAATCAGACCACATCCAAAAAATTTTACGCAAAAGAGAGAGAGTTTTTTTATGTCAGGCATTATTGAAAATGTCATTTCCAGCGCCATTGTCAGCAGTTTTGGTGCCAAGTTCAACGATTATCTTACTGTAGATTGCGCCATTGTCGGCGGCGGTCCCTCGGCCATGGTCGCGGCCCGTTATCTGGCCGAAGCCGGGATCAAAGTCGCAGTATTTGAACGCAAACTTGCCCCCGGCGGCGGCACCTGGGGCGGCGGCATGTTGTTCAACGAAGTAGTAGTACAGGATTCTGCGCTGCACATTCTGGATAAATTCAACATCCGCCACACTCCCATTGCTCAAGCCCCCGGCTATCATACGCTCGACTCGGTGGAAATGGCCTCGGCGCTGATCTACGGAGCTGTTCATGCGGGCGCTAAAATTTTCAACAGCATGAGCGTGGAAGATATTGTTTTCAAAAACGGCAAAGTCAACGGTCTGGTCATCAACTGGACTCCGGTGGAACGGCTCGGTATGCACGTTGATCCGCTGACCGTTATCGCCGATGCGGTGATCGACGGTACCGGCCACCCCAGCGAAATAATCAAGCTGGCCACCGAAAAGGCCATGATAAAAATCGACACCCCCAGCGGCAGGATCGAAGGCGAACGCCCCATGTGGGTCGACAGCGGCGAAGCCAGCACCGTAGACAACACCAAAGAGTATTTCCCGGGTTTGTTCGCCTGCGGCATGAGTGCCAACAACTGTTCCGGCGGCTACCGCATGGGTCCGATCTTCGGCGGGATGCTCCTCTCCGGTAAAAAAGCAGCCGAACTGGTGATCGGAAAACTTAAAAAATAAGTTGTAAAATCTCATTTACGAACCGATGCGGCCGCTGCAAACCGGGTAAGTTTTTGCAGCGGCCCATTTTTTATGCCCAGTTTGATTTTTCCGGAGGCCAAAGAGTATTTGACATTTATCCGGATATATGTTATATTACCCCGTGCGCTCCGGGTATAGTGCAGGCGGCTTTACGCCGTGGGGTTCAGTGGTTTGAGATGTATCGGCCGGAAAATATTTTCTCGAACACACCGGAACAAAAAGTCCGGGAACGTTCGGGCACATCCGGCAATGTATGAATACAACTTTTTTTAATTTATGATACGCAAGGAGAGAAAATGCTGTCTGTAGCCACTTTGGATAACAAATTTTTGATCAACGGAGAGAGTGTGCAGCTTATCTCCGGAACGATGCACTATTTCCGTATCCCCCATCAATATTGGCGCGACCGGCTTGAAAAAGCAGTTGCATGCGGCTTTAATTGCGTTGAAACTTACATCTGCTGGAATTTGCATGAGCCGACACCGGGCAATTTCGATTTTTCCGGCAACCTTGACCTCGAAAAATTTGTACTCACCGCTAAAGAACTCGGTTTGTATGTAATACTCCGCCCCGGACCATATATTTGTACGGAGTGGGATAATGGCGGGCTCCCGGTCTGGCTGTTCAACGAGCCGGGAATACGGCTGCGCCGCAGCAATAAACCATACCTGACGGCAGTCGAACGCTATTTTAACCAGCTTATGCCGATGATCCGTCGCTGGGAGTGGGATCAGGGCGGTCCGGTGATCGCCATGCAGATCGAAAATGAATACGGTTCTTACGGACGCGATACTGAATATCTGCAAAGTCTGCACGATATGATCCGTAAAAACGGTTGCAAATCAGTGCTTTTCACCATAGATGGCAATCAGGAGCTGATGCTGGGCGGCGGCAGTATTCCCGGCGTTTGGCGTACTATGAGCTTCGGTTCTGACGGGGTGAAAAGTTTTAACGCGCTGCGCAATTTCCGCAACACGCCGCCCGGCGGACCGGACAGCTGCATGGAGTTCTGGATCGGCTGGTTCGATCATTGGGGCAAACCGCACACCACCCGGTCAGCGGAGGAAACCGCAGCAGAATTTGATTCAATGCTTGCTGCCGGGGCATCAGTCAATGTATATGCGCTGGCCGGCGGCACCAATTTTGCATTCAACAACGGAGCCAACCATTTTCCGAACGAAGACTATTGTGCCACCGGCACCAGTTATGATTTTGACTCACTGGTGAGTGAGTGCGGCGACATTACCGGAAAATTTCTCGCATTCCAGCAAGTTATCAAAAAATACCGCCCCGATCTGCCGATGACCGTGCCGGAAAATCCGCCCAAAGCCGCCTATGGCAAAGTAAAAATTTCCGGCAGCTGCCGTTTGTTCGATAATCTGGATACCCTCGCCCGGCGCCGCCACTGTGTTGACCCCGAAACGATGGAATTTTTCAACCAGCAATTCGGTTTTATCCACTATCAAACCCGCCTCAACGGCCCTGCGGAAACATTTTTGCAATTACTGGATATGCACGATCGGGCGCAAGTTTATCTGGACGGCAAATACGCCGCCACCTTTTACCGTAACGAACCGATCCACAAAATCGAAAATCTGCAAATACCGCCGGAAGGCATCCAACTGGATATTCTGGTCGAAAATATGGGCCGAACCAATTACGGACAATTTTTCGGCAAGGATTTCAAAGGGCTGGTCAATGGGGTTTATCTTGACCGGCAGCTGCAGACCGGCTGGGATATTTATCCGCTGCCGCTGAATGATCTTTCCGCATTGAAATTCGGAGCGTTCGCGGAAGAAAAAAATCATCCGTCATTCCATTGTGCCGATCTGGAAATCGACCAACCGGCGGATACATTCCTTAAATTCCCCGGGGTCAAGGGTGCGGTCTGGGTAGACGGCATAAATATCGGCCGGTACTGGAACGTGGGCCCGGCCAGGACTTTGTTTGTGCCGGGCTGCTATCTGAAAAAAGGCAAAAATAAAATCGTCGTTCTGGAGCTGCACAAACTCAATTCACCGGAATTGGATTTTACCGGCAGCCACGATTTAGGCTGATCCGGCGGTATCCGGTTTTAGGGGCTGTTGCAAAACTGTTTTGCAACAGCCCCGATTGGTATTATGAACAATATAGCCAGCCAACAGCTCATGCGGCGGAACGCCGCAAAGCCCGGTCAGGGCCGCGGCGTAGCAATGCGAAGACGGGTCAGGGCCGCGAACGCATGAGAGGGCAGTTTGCCGGATACATTCCGGCAAACCGAGCGGAAAAGTTCCGCGAAGCCGCTACGGAGATGAGCGATAGCTCCCGGCGTTTGAGGGAACTTTTGCGGTGAAGCCGCAAAAGTTGGTAAGGGAGCGGCAGCGACCGCTCTATTGAAAAGTCGCCAAGTAACCAGCGCGC
>SUWA01000109.1 GCA_015061695.1 Lentisphaerota bacterium | reverse complement strand
GGGGGATCTTCTGCCGGAGAGGTACTGAAAGCTTTGCAACAGAAGTATCCGGCAAGTGATCTGCTGTTGACTTCAGGCAGCCGGGGCTCGCTCTGGTGCGGCAGCAACGGCGAGGTTGTGCAGTGTGCAGCAGCCGAAGTCGGCAGAGTGGTGGATACCACTGCGGCGGGCGACACATTTATCGGCTACTTTCTGGCGGCAATACTCCAGAACCAAACAGTAAAGGCGGCCTTGACAGAGGCGTCAGCGGCAAGCGGTTGGTGTGTGGCACATCACGGAGCTGCCCCCTCGATACCATGGCGTAATGAAATAGAAGCTTTTTATAATAAAACAAACCGTTAACATTGAAAAGGAGCAGACTATGAAAAAACATTCCAACTTCACATTGATCGAACTGTTGGTGGTAATTGCGATTATTGCCATTCTGGCAGCAATGCTTTTGCCGGCACTTTCGGCGGCGCGCGAGCGCGCAAGGCAGAGCAACTGTGTAGGCAAGCTCAAACAATTCTGTCTGGCCAACCAGATGTATGCCGGCGATAACAAAAGTTATATTGTTCACAGCATCGGCGACCGGGTCAATTCTGATAACTGCGCCCATTGTGGAAACGGCGATGAATCATTGATGATCCTGTTGGCAGGAGAATACTTCCCCGGCAACAGAGGTTATGATGAAAAATCCATCGAGCGCGTCTACCGCTGCCCTTCGGACAGCGAAAACTTTTATAACGACAAGGCCAGCAGCTGGTATGTCAGTTACGCTGCTTTGCATGGCGGGCCTTCCCAGCCCGGCTGGAGCGCCACCCGCCGCAACTGGATGTTCCAGAAACCGCGCGAAATCGTCGGCAAAGACGATCCCGCTTGTGTGATCATTACCGATCTGACCGAAGGCTGGTCGGCGGACAATATTACCTCCACTCCCGGCAAGTCGGCCAATCACCCCGATCACAGCATCCGCACCGGTCATTTGGGCGGCGATGTAAAAGCTACTCCGCTGACTGCAGCCAAAAGCAAAAAATATACTCATCCGGGGCATATTACCGACCTGTTGGAAGAGGAAAAAGTCCGCATTGATTAAGTTTGAGCCGTCAACATGACCACCACCGCCTTCATATTTATTTTTGCATCGCTTTTACTGCACAGTTTATGGCACTTTTTATGCAAAAGCAGCGGCAAAGCCTCCATAGCATTTTTTGCGATTTTTTCCAGCACGCTTTTTTTGACAGTGTTAAGCATAAGTGTGTGGTCGGGTTTATTGTTCAAACTGCCGTGGCATGTTTATAAATTTGCCATGCTCGGAGCATTTTTCGGAGTTGTCCACGAAGTCGGATTGATCCTTGCCTACCGTAACAGCGATATATCGCTGGCATACCCGGTAACGCGGGCATTGCCGGTACTGTTCACCTTTGCGATCACTACTGCGTCAGGCTGGGGCAAGATGCTTTCGCTGTGGGCAATTGCCGGTATGCTGCTGATTTTTAGCGGGTGTCTGTTAATGAGCCTTTCCGGCGGCGAAGCGCAAGACAGCATCCGCAGCAAGATCCGGGCAGTACGCAAAGGTCTGCTGGGGATCGTGATCGCCGCGGCCGGTACTACCGGATACACGGTTGCAGACAGCTTCGGGATCAATAATATCATGCAGTTTGCCGGAGATACCAACCGTATTCTTACTGCTGCAACTTATTCAACTTACCGTGAAATCACCGCCGCTTTTATACTGTGGAGTTCGGTAATGATATTCGGCAGCAGGATCGGAAAAAAAGGTTTGTGCCGGGAGCTGATAAAAACGCCCCAGCCATATATGGCGGGTATTTTTGCGGCACTGGCATATTTGCTGGTATTGGTGGCGATGAACCATGTGAGCAATGTAAGTTTTGTACAGGCATTCCAGCAGTTGAGTTTGCCGGTAAGTGCCGCACTGGGATTTGTGATCCTGAAAGAAAAAATCTCCGGGTTACGCCTGATTTCGCTGATGATGATCATGGCCGGATTGGTGTTGTGTGTAATAAAATAAAAATTCTGTAAAACCGGCTTAATGCCCTCCAAGTGTAAATATTGCAATTGGGAGTAATACTGTACCCCGGGTAAAACGCAGTATTCATATTATTTGCAATATTTCCCTCAAGGCACTGCCGGAACAATTTATAACCCAAACAAACTCAACAGGAGTAAACAATGTTGAAAAAAATCTTTTTGACGGTTGCTGCGCTTTGTACTGCTGCGGCAATGAATGCGTCAGTTACAGCTAAAGCTTCCGGAAAAGGAGCTTCGGTGCAGCAGACTGCGCCCGGAGTCTGGGTGTTGAGCGTTGCCCCCGGTCAGGGCTGGAGCCAAATCCAGCTGGCGGCCGGTAAAGCGCCGCAATGGGGCAATGGCAAAATTTCGGTAACGGTCAAAGTTCTGGAACCAGCCGGCAAGCTGCCGGGCATTACCCTTTCCAGCGAAGGCCCGCGTACTGCCATCAACTCAAGCTATATCCAAAACACGCTCAAATGCAACGAAAAAGTGGTGCTGACGGCCGAACACAAGGGCAATCAGCCGCCCCGTTACATCTCCATTTCGGTCAAAAATCCGGTTGTTCCAGTCAAGCTGGAAATTTCGGATGTCAAATTCGATACCGCCGCCCCGGCGGCCCTTGCGGTCAAAAAAAGTGCCGATGTCAAAGTTCAGCCGTTGCGCGCCCGTCAACAGCCGCTGCCGCCGGTGATGTTCAAAGGCAAACCGTTTTTCCCGTTGGGCGCGTACGATACTTTCAGATACGATGAAGCCGGCAAATTCGGTTCGATCGACCCGGATTTTGTGGCTGCCGGCGGCAATCTCACTGACCTCGGGATCATTTATCTGCCCGAAAATCTGGCCGGCAGCGAAGTCTACAAACGCTGTTACCGGCTCGAAGGGCAGGAACAATTCTTTGCCGCGCTGGAAAAAATGAAAAACGATCCGCTGTGGAAAGATGTAGCCATTCTTATCGGTCTGGGGGCCAACATCATGTACGATGACAGTCAGATCGGGCAAAAAGGCGGCCACAACGCCATGTTTGTACCCGTACAAGGCCAAGCGTTGGAAATCCGCAAACAGGTGTTGGCCGAAACTGTAAGCAAACTTGCTCAATACCCCAATATACTTGGCTACACCACCGATGAACCCGAAAACTTTGCCTGGAAGTATTACGAAAAAAATCACCGGGAGGGCTGGAACAGAGAAAAAGATGTCGATCTTGCCCGCAAGATCATCGAATGGACCGGTTGGACCACCCCCATCATCCGTAAAAATCACCCCGGCGCCCAGCTGGTGCCGATCATCGGCTGGTGGACGACCTACGAACACACTTCGCCGTTGTACGATGTGATCATCGCCAACGCCTACCCGGCCAAAAAACACGGCATGAAAGAGTTTGAAGCTGATTTGTTCATTATTATGTACGACACAGCCAAGATGGTCGAAGCCGCCAGAAAAAACAACAAAACCGCCATCATCATGCCCTGTATGTACGATTTGCGCGCCGACCGGGTGCCGATGACGCTCAACGAACAGCTTTATCTGATGTTTGCCCCCATCACCCGCGGCGCAATGGGTATTCACGGCTGGCGGTTGCAGCGCTGCAGCGATTCTTACCGGAAGTTCGTTATTTATCCGGCCATGAAAGAAGTACATAATCTCAAAGAGTATTTCCTCGGCGAATGGCTGGATGAATATGTAAAAAGCGATCACGATACTGCCAGTGTGCCCTACCTCAAGCAGTTTCAGGAACGCATCCGCGAAATCTCCGGCATGGAAGATGAAACCAAATATATCGTAAAAGATGCCGTACCCGATACCAGTTATTGTCTGCGCCGCCGCGCCGATGGCAGTTACCTCTTTTTGTGCGTGAACAACATGCGCACTCCGCTGGAAGTAACCTACACCTTTGCGTTGGAAAAATATCCGCGTTACATGGTGGACAATATCAACCGCAATGACCGGGTTTATTTCAACGGCAATCAGATCAAGGTCAAATTTGCTCCGTTCGGCGTCCACGCTTACATCTTCAAACCGTAAGAAGGAATATATTATGCAGCAACTTATCGACCGCTGTCTGAAGGTTTTTGAGAACGAATATCTGGCAGATACCACCAATCTGGTCTACGATTACCGCAACACGCTGGATCACGACCGGCGCTTTTATGCGCTGCCGACGCCCGAAGAGATCGCCAAACGACTGCCGAATCCCTGCAGCTGGGGTTCGGGCATGGAAAACGGCATGATCAATACCCCCATAGCTTTGAGCATGTACATTGATGCCGGCAATGCTGAAATGGCATACCGGATGTATCAGGGTTTGAAACTCTGCGGCACCATTACCGGGGTACCCGGTGCGCTGGTGCGCAGCGTTCACCCGGGCGACGGCAAGAGCTGGTTTCCGGAAGCCAGCCGCGACCAGTACACCCACTATGTGTACAGTTTGTGGGAGTATTATCACAGCGGCATGGCCTCCGAAGATACTCAAGCCGAGATCCGGGAACTGTTGAGTGCCGTTGCCGATCATTGCGAAAAGTACATCACCAAAGAAACCAATTACACGCTCCCCCGGGCTGACTTTGACCCGGTGCAAAGCCCCGTCTGTCAACTCTGGGAAGTTGAACCGCACGAAGCGGCCCGGCTGCCGATGTTTTACGCCGCGGCTTACGATGTAACCGGCAACGGACACTACTTTGAAATGTACCGCAAGTATGCCGTCGAAGCCGGTAACGCGGGCAACAACCTTGAGTGTATGAATTACAACAGTTTTGCCCTGCTGCAGATGCTGTTGAGCTGTTTGCTGATCTATCAGGTGGAAAAAGATCGTGCCATCCGCGAACTTTATCTCGAAAACATGCGCGAGATCCAGCGTTACAGTTACTTTGATTTGTTGCGGGCAAGCAACTGGAAGCGCACGAATGATATTTATTTAGCGCCCATGGATTGGCACATGAACAGCTACTGCCGCGTCTATCCCGGCTGCCGCCACGTCATACCCAAGTTGGCCGACGACATCCAGATCGCCTATCAGGTGATGCGCGAAATCAACGAAGTTATGCTCATAGCTTTGATGATGCCCGAAGCGATCCGCGATGTATCCGGCGCCCACCGCCGCAATTACCGCTTTGTAATGGAAGGTTTTGAACCGGAAAAATACTATTTTGCCGAAGGTACATTTTTCCCGGTCGCCGTTTGGAACAAAGCCCGAAAATTAAATATTGAATTATAAAGAAGGTTCTGTTTATGAAAATAAATCAGCTCGAAAAGTTTTTGCAAACCGTTGCTTCCGGCCGTCTGGCCATAGGTTGCACTGTAACTTTTACCGATCCGGCCGCCAGCGAGATCGTGGCCGACAGCGGATTCGATTTCTGCTGGATCGATGGTGAACATGGCTCTATGGACCGCAATACAGCCCAGTTGCACATGATGGCGCTGCGCGGCACTGACTGCGCATCGTTTTACCGGGTTCCGGCATGTGATCACACCGAAATCAAACGGATCATTGATTACGCACCGGCCGGGATCATTGTCCCGATGGTCATGGATGCTGACGATGCTGAACGTGCCATTGCCGCCTGCCGTTATCCGCCGCGCGGCAACCGCGGTTTCGGCCCCCGCCGCAGCAATTGCTACGGGGCAATTCCGGGCGATGAATATTTGCTTCTGGCGGAAAAAGAACCGCTGGTGATCATCCAGATCGAGCATATTCAGGCGGTTAAAAACCTTGACCGCATACTGGCGGTTCCGGGCTTGGATGCGATTCTGGTCGGGCCCTATGATTTGAGCATGTCCATGCACAAACCCGGCCAGTGGGACGATCCGGAAGTCAAAGCGGTTTTGGACGGCGTTTGCCGCCAGGTTCGTGACCATGACAATATCCTGCTGGGCGCTTATGCCGAATGCAACTTTGCGGATTGGAAAAAACGTGGAGTCCAATTCATATCGGTCAAAAACGATACCAGCGCCATGCAGATCGGGCTGGAGGTAATGCGCGAACAGCTCCATAATGCCTGAATGATTGGCAGTACGGATCGGTATGGATTCACCGGAGTGGATCACTTGTTGCCGGTCATAAAGTGCAAGCCAAGATAATTGCGGGCGGTACATGCCGCATGATTGTTTACTTGCGTTGCCCCGCAAAAAGAGAGGTGCTGTTGCAAAACTGTTTTGCAGCAGCACCTTTTTTGTAGTAATTAAGCTCAAATATGCAACATATCCGGTTATTCTGCGTTATATTTTTGCATTTTCTCATAAATTTGCTTTGAGGGGCAGCTGTTGGCATCATTATAAATGCGCTTCAAGACTTGTACGGGTTATTCAGCATTGTAGAGTTTG
>SUWA01000008.1 GCA_015061695.1 Lentisphaerota bacterium | reverse complement strand
TTCCATAGTAATTTTATTGTGCATCTGATCTTTCCTTTATTTTTTTGTTTGGTTACTAAAAAATAAAGGTCAGATGCACTTTTGTCAAACAACTCGTCCCATCACAAAATTTGGGACATTAACTTTTCCTTTAATAAGGTTTAATTTGATATTTAACGACTTATAGTTTTATTTTTTTTCTATCGGGCTGCTTTTATTTATGATTTTTCAGTGTTGATGGACTATACTGTAGAAGGTTACATCAACACGATATCAAAATTATATCAGAAAAAAAAGCATTGTCAAGTATTTTTTTGGAAAAAAATATTTTTTTATCATAAAAAAGTTTCCAAAATGTATAAAAATACGGAACAAAAAAGCCGCCGTTGTCTGAACAACGGCGGCCGTACACCTGATATATTATCTGGCGGTCAATCCTGTGCGACCATGATCGCAACTTCGTTCCAATCGTCGAGCTTGACATCCACGACCCAGTTGCCCGGAGTGCCGCTTATGACAAAATCGGCCTTTTTCGGGGAGCCTTTACAGTCAAAATAGAGTATCTTCGGCTGCTTTTGGCCGTTGACCGGGAACTTGCCGGAAATGGCAGTAATGGTGCGTTCTTTGCCTTTCAGCCAGCCCTCGTGCAGTTCTTCGGTGGTAAACGGAAAGAGATTTTCAACCAGCGCCGTACTGCCTGCAGCCGGACCGGAAGTTGTTACGTCGATCGTGTAGTAATAGAACAGCACACTGTTGCGCAACGCAGTAATAACTCCTTTGGTGGTCATCTGCGGATACATTTCAGGCGTGGCACCAACACTCTTGTATTTGCGAGGACGGATCCCCAGCGCGATCGGGCTGCCGAGGTGCGAAATCACCTGCCACGGACATTCCGGCGGCTTGGAGTCCATGAATTTGAGCGGATTTACATCGTCGTTTTCCATCTCCTGAAAAGCAAATACGCCGGTATTCTGTTCTTCGCGGCTCATCGGCTGACCGTTGGTCACAACAATGCCTCCGCGCTCGCGGACGGTGCGGACGATTTTAGCCCGGGCCGGCGCACCGGTGATGGCATAGCTGTAACGCTTGCGCTTGATGGTGCCGTCTTCGTTCAGGATCACGGTGAAACCATCCCAGCGGTCTTCGGAAAATCCGCCGTTGGTGTAGGGCTGGAACTGATCGATATAGAGGCCGTCAAACTTCATCCGATCCAGGAAAAAGTCGATCTGCTCCATAAACTGTTTATAACGCTGATTGCCCATTTCGAGCTGAACCATGATACTGACGTAGGGCTTGAAAGCAAAGTAATTTTCGTACATGCCGCAACCATTTTCATCAAATACCATACTGTCGCGGTAGGGGGAGTATTCGACTACTTTCCGGGTAAGCGCAGGCGACATTTTCTGCCCGTATTTGATTCCGGGATCTTTCCGTGCGGCATTGGAGCCGTTCCGGCGCTGGATAAATTCGTTGCCCCACGGGACCTGACTGCAGTCAAACGCCACCAGATTGGTTTCCACCATGCCCAGAATCTTGATATTGGGAGCGAGTTTGCGTACTTCGTCGGCTTTTTTCATGTTTTTTGCCGCATACTGGTCGTCCGTCAGCCGTCCGCCGTAATCAAAGCGGTGAAAGCCTCCGACCGGCTTGATTGCGGCATTGCGGATAACTTCTTCTGCATGACCGGAATACGGCCCCTCGATCGTGTAGTTGACTTGCCAATCGCGGCGCACCTGATTGATAAAGTCGTAGTAATCACCTTTATCCAGCGGGTAGATCGCCCAGTCCAGCGTATGAGCTTTGCCGGCGGGGATCCCCAAGCCGATCGAACCCATGCTTTGCACATTGCCGATCGTTTTGAGAACCATCTGCGCCCGGCTGACCGTATCTTCGGCAAGCAACCCCAGATCGCTGTTCAGCCCGGCGGCGTAGAGTGAAGGGTTGGAGGAACCGAAAAAGTGAACCACCTGCGGCATGGTCTGTCCTGCCAGACGGCTGGTGGGATTCAGCATGGAATTGCGTCCGACAATGTGGCTCCAGAGTATGCCCAAATCTGTTTTGGAGGTGTTGGTGTAAACATCCTGAACGTTGATGCGGTGATCTTTAACACTCATAATTCGCGTGATCGTATAATCTTTGAACACGCCTTTTACGCAAACTGTTTCCGGCGATTGCTGTTCAACACTGACCTTCCATGAGCGGTCGCCGGCGACTTTGCTGTTGACGTTGAAGCAATTGTATTTGAGCTGCGGGCGGGCAACATAGCTGAATTGGGATTCAATGTAAAAAGTTTCGCCGTTGCGTGTTACCGAAATACCGCCGTTGGGCATGATTTTGACCGTGCTGTTATTGCAAACCAGTTCGGCGGCGGCCCTGGCGGGCGCAAATTTGGTCATGGTAACGCCGGAAGCCTTGCGTATATCGTCGTGCTTCATATAATAGAACCGGGCATCTTTGATCACCAGCGGAACATTGGCGTAATTGCTGGTCAGCCGGTCATAAAAAACAAATTTGTTGGGTTCGCCGCCCTCAATGCGGTCATCCGCGCCGACCGATACATAGTTGACCAGATCGGTTACATCGAGCGTGTAAACATACTTCTGTTCGCGGGCAACCAGTACCCGGGGATCGAGTTCGGTGGCGCTTTCCGGAGCAAAAAATACCATCAGATTGCTTTTGCTGCCCTGGGTGTTCCACCAATCTTTTTCCACATTGGTCGCTTTCATGGTTGCACCGCGGAAAAGCAGTCGGGGAGTGCCTTCGGCGGTAAATTTATTCACCACCGTGCCGTTGAGGTCAATGCCGATATAAGGATTCCAGCCGCCCAGACCTTTGGTGGCAATACGGCCGTCAAAGCGCAGCACCACGCCGTAGCCTTTGCGCAGCGGCACTGCCGGCAGCTGGAATTCGTGCTTGCCTTCGATCGCGCCCGGAGCAACTTTGAACGAAATCGCGTTCGGAGTTACCGGAATCATTTCCATTTCAGCGCCGCACACGGGCAGTATTGCACTTGCCAGCAGCAGACCCAACAGAGTAAAATGTTTCATTAATTATCTCCTTGATGGGATAGGTTATTTTGAGAATATACTGCTGTTAAATTTAGCACATGGCAGAAATTTTTCAACCTCACAAGCACACAAACAATATTTTGTGTCTGTTTATTATAGAACACTCCGGTTGATTTTCCGGAGTTAAAGGAATGCGGGAGTCGGCAAAACAGCGCAGCTGTGAAGAGTTTGAGCGTCAGCAAAGGCAATCCGTATCAGGTGAACAATATGCGACTTTTATAAATCTCTGATAAAATTATTGACAAAATAGCAAATCGCAATGCTTGTAATTACAGTCATTAATATTGCAATAAGTAATCGCCAGTACCATTTTAATCGGAAGGATAAAAAATAAGCGATCACACCGAAAAACAAACCTGTAAACAACATTTTATTTGTTCTCCTTGCTTTTTACTGTTTTTACATATGCAATCAAGGTTATTATGATTTCCCGGCAAAGATTTTCCAATCGCTCATATTCAGCAATTGGGATAATGTTGGTTTTGTTCAACGACAACAGTTAGTAACTTGTTTCGTTGGCTTCTTTCAAGGCGATCTATGAAGCACGCCTGACGGCTTCATGTTTTTTTGCCCATTTGGGCAAAAACATGGTCGGGGTGGCGGGAGTCGACAAAGCAGCGCAGCTGCGAAGAGCCTGAGCGATAGCGAGGGCAACCCGTTTAAAGTGAGCAATCCCATTTTTTGCTTGACAAAAAATGAATAAAAAGCAAAAAGAAAAAGCCCCGGCGTTGCAAATCATATTTGCATAAGCTGGAGCTTGCTTTTTGCGAGGGATTGCTTACGCTTTTCCGGGCAAAAACATGGTCGGGGTGGCGGGAGTCGAACCCGCGACATCTTGCTCCCAAAGCAAGCGCGCTAGCCACTGCGCTACACCCCGACGGATTTTTTCTGAAAAACAAACCGATGCTGAATTACCAGCGGATCAGGGTTGCACCCCAAGTAAGACCGCCGCCAAACGCGGTCAGCAATACATAGTCCCCCGGATTTACCTGACCGGAACGCTTCATTTCGTCGATGCAAATACCGATACTGGCGGCGGAGGTATTGCCGTATTGACCGATATTCATAAACACGCGTTCTTCTTCCAGCGGCAGGCGCTGGGCTACGGCTTTCATGATCCGTTCGTTGGCCTGATGCGGAATCAGCCAGCGCACCTGGTCGATGGAAACATTGGCTTCTTCCAGCACTTTGTGGCAGCTGCTGACCATGGCGTTTACCGCCAGCTTGAACACGTCGCGGCCGGCCATGTGGATGTAATGCAATTTATCGGTAACGGTCTGGACCGAGGCGGGGTTGCGGCTGCCGCCGGCCGGCAGACTCAAGATATCCAAACTGTTGCCATCCACTCCCAGGTCGGTGGCCAGGAAGCAATCTTCTTCGTCCGGGCAGTTTTCCAGCAGCAGCGCCGAGGCGCCGTCGCCGAACAGCACACAGGTGTTGCGATCCTCCCAGTTCACCAGTGCCGAAAGTTTTTCTGCACCGATCACCAGCACATAGCGGTATTTGGGATTGGCCGTCATCAATCCGCGGGCAGTTTCCAGCGAAAAAAGCAAGCCGGAACAAGCCGCTTCGAGGTCAAAACCAAACGCTTTGGTCGCTCCCAAACGGTGCTGCAGCAAACAAGCGGTACTGGGGAATACATGGTCAGGAGAAATCGTTGCCACAATGATCGCACTGATTTCTTCCGGCGCAACGCCGGCCATTTCAAGCGCCTTGCGGGCCGCCTGTTCGGCCAAATCCGAACAAGCCTGATCCGCCGCTGCAATATGCCGCTGGCAGATACCCGTCCGGGTGCGGATCCATTCATCATTGGTCTCGACCATCTTTTCGAGATCTGTGTTGGTCAAAACCTTATCCGGTGCATAGGAGCCGGTACCTCTGATTTTAATACCCATTTTCAGTTAACCTCAACTAATATTCTTAAATCCGTCAGCCTGAAAGAAAAACAGGCTCTTTACGGCTGTTTAAAACATTGATTCCAAGTCTGCAACCGTGGCTTTGCACTCCTGCAGACGCTGACTGATACGTTCATTCATCCTGAAGCGGATAGCATCCCGCGCCGCGCGTATGGCATTGCGCACTGCTTTGGGATTGGATGAACCATGTCCGATAATACATACTCCGTTGATGCCCAGCAGCGGCGCCCCGCCGACTTCATCGGCATCAAACGTGGATTTCAATTCTTTGAAAGCTCCCTGGGAGAACATAGCCCCCAGTACCCGCAACGCATTGCGTTTGATAGCTTTTTTGAGCCATGATGTTGCCATCTTGGCCAGACCTTCGCTGGTTTTGAGCAGAACATTGCCGCTGAACCCATCTGCGATCAACACATCACAAGCTCCTTCGTAAGCGCTGTTGCTTTCCACATTGCCTACAAAGTTTATCGGCATATCCGACAGCGCCTTAAAGACCGGTTTGGTCAGGCTGCTGCCTTTGCCGTCTTCGCCGCCGACACTCAACAAACCGATCCGGGGATTGGCGGTGTTGAGCATGTATTTGGCGTAAATTTCACCCATCAGGGCAAATTGGATCAGATTGCCGGGGCGGCAATCCGGATTGGCACCGGCATCGATCAGGATAAATCTGCCGTGCCGATGCGGTAAACTGGCGGCCAGCGCCGGGCGGTCGATCCCCGGCAATGTACGGTTCAATACTTTGGTCGCCGCAACCAGTGCGCCGGTATGCCCCGGCGATACAAGTGCTTCGACCGAACCGGATTTCATCAATCTTGCACATTCAGTGATCGAGGAGTCTTTTTTGGCCCGCAGAGAAATCGCTGACGGTTCTGACATCTCCACCACAGATTCGGCATGATGCAGCTTAAGATTCGGGTGATCGGCTATACCGTATTTATGCAAATACAATCCCAGTTTGGCTGTGTTGCCGACCAGGGTAAAATCGCAATCCGGGAAATCATACAATGCGCGGGTCAAGCCTTCGATCACCGCACCGGGGGCGTAATCCCCCCCCATTGCGTCGACTGCAATCTGCATTTTTGTTTCGGATTGATCCATGGATAATGCTTCTTTGCTGCTGTTTTATTGGCCTTTTTACGCAAATCGCCTGAATCTTCCGCCGCCGGGGAGTTTTACACTCCTTAATAGGGAAAATTCAGGCGATTCAGGTCAGTTGTTATGCTGAAACAATCGCTTACTCGGCGGCTTCTACAACGTTCTGACCTTTGTAGGTGCCGCACTTGAGGCACGCACGGTGCGGAGCAACTGCGGCGCCGCAATTCTGGCAAAAAGTAGCCTGCACGCCTTCATAACGGTTCGCGGCCTTGCGCATACGAACCTTCATCTTGGAAGTTTTTCTCTTCGGTACTGCCATTTTCTCTTCTCCTTGCTGCCATCCGCTGCTGTTTTATTGCATCTGACGGCATATTTTAAATTAAATTTTTTGAATATCCAACTCAAGAAAGTATAATATAATACATTTTTTACAAAATTCAAGTCTTAAACTCTTTATGCCGGCATTTTTTTCTCCTGTCGGTAAAAAAGGACTGTATTTCAGTCTTTCAACGGCACTATATACACTCTGGCGCGGGCGGTGCGTTTGAGTTCCAGAGTTTGACCGTTGACTTGCATGAGCCAGCTGCCGGAACTGTGCGGCGCGATCTTCAATTCCGGCGGCCCGGTATCAAAGCTGCTTAAAGAATCGCTTTTGGCACCTGTCTGCAGCGGCAGATCGTAAATATAATATTGGAATGATTTGCTGCGGATCTTCTGCCCGGTGAACCGGACGCGGTCGATCGGATAATCTTTCATGAACCCGGGCAGTCCATCAGCGCAATCGGCTACCGGGTAAGCCAGATCCAGCCGATTGATGTGATTGATTCCATAGTAATAAGCAATGCTTTTGAAAGGATAACGGGCATCGCGGCCGGCGTTGAGCAAATACGCCGTGCCGCTTTGCGGTTGTATGATCGCACACACGGGGTGTTCAAGGGCTCCGCCTGAAATCACCACCGCCAGCCGGTCGGGTTTTACAGCCGGCTGCAGCAGTTGGAATCCAATCAGCAGCGCCAGAGCGATCAAAACAACCACACCCCGGCGCGAATGAAGCAACTCAATAAGCAAACAGAGCAGTATCAGGAATATTGCCACGACCAGCCAGTGCGGATACATCCAGTTGCCGGAACTGTGCAAGCTGTAGAAAAAATCCACCAGTTTTTCCAGATAGATCAACATGCCGTTGAGCAGTATGTTCCAAAGGCAGTTGCCGCATGGCAGCAGACATTTCAGGATCGATACAGCGAACAGCGGGGTTAAAATCGGCAATATCAGCAAGTTCAAAAGCATACTGCCGGCAAAAAACATATTCTGGTGATAAAGCATCAGAATTCCGGAGGTCAGACAGGCCGTTGCCGCAAAGACCATTGCCCCGCACAGTTTACCGCGCAATTTGTACAGAAAAACCTTCCAGCGCGGTATTTCGCCCAGCAGCAGCGGTGTGCCGCCGGCGGCTCGGGCGACTTCTCCGGCAAAAGCGGAAACTTTTATCAGCATGGCCGTTACCGCAAAACTGTATTGAAACCCGCCATCGCAAAGGTAATACGGATTATACAACAGCAGTCCGGCTGCGATCAGCGAAAGCAGTTCCAATGCTCTGATACGCAGCAGTCTGGATTTGAAAAACTCCATAAGCAATACCATGATAAAGGCTCGGATGGCCGGGGTATTGCCGCCGGTTGCCGCTACATAAAAGAAGATTGTACCGGTTATCAGCCAGTGCCATGCTCCCGGCAACGGACGCAGGGCCAGCAGTATCAGCACGGCCAGTACACCGACATGCAGACCGCTGACGCTGAACAAATGAGCGACGCCGGTGGCAGCAAATTTGTATCTCCAATCGCTATCCAGCCGGGAGCGCATCCCCAGAGTTATTGCCCCCAGTATGGCCCGGCGCTGCGGTTGTTCGATCCCGCGGTCAAGCCGTTCGAGTGCGATTTGCCGGAAACGGGTCATGGCGGGCAGATCGCCGGAAACTTTTTGGATGTCTTCCACGATCAATTCACCGGAAATACCGTTCAGGGCCAGATAGTTGTTGTAGCCTTGTCCGGCAATCGAACTGCTCACATCCTGCCACCGGCCGGAGGCATCGGCCAGATAAAACTCGGTGATCGGCTGGGGCTGGTAAAATGAACCGCTGACCAGATACTCTTCGCCGTCAGCGACTCCGGGATTGGGCAGCGACTTGGGAAAACGCAAATGCAGTTTGTACTTTTGTTGCCCGCAAGTTGTTTCGGCCGCAATCCGGTACGGCAGAATGTCATCGTCGAATTGACTGCTGCCGAGGGCGTTGCTGTCGCAAATGCGTACTTGCTGACCGGTCAGACGGCAATTCTGCAATGGCGCGTTGGCCATAGTGTTATGCAGGCAGTAGCCCGCCATGCCGGCGGCGGTTGCGGCCAGATAGATCGTTATTTCCCGCCGGGCGCGGCATTTCAACAGCCAGAGTGTCAGCAAAATCCCGGCCGCCAGCACCGGATAAAATGCCGGCAGTTTTCCGGCAAAAACAATGCCGCAGATCACACCGCACAAATAGAGGTAATTGCGGTGAAAAAAATGCGGCATCCGGTGCATTGACTGCTCCTGCGGGTTATTTGTCTGCGGCCAGACGCTGATTCAGCTTCTGCCGGAACTCCAGCAGCCACCCGGCCTCGCGCGGATAATCTTCCATGGTCATGGAGCGATCGTTCCACGCCTGTTTTATGAATTCAAGCGTTTCATCACGGCTGGTTTGCGCCTCCAGCAGCTGCAGGGCGGCCAGATCCTGCAAGGCATCGTAGAAGAGTTCGTGACGGATGGAATCTTCGGGAATGCCGTTTTTGCCGGGGTAGACTTTGAACGCATCGCCGGGCGGGAATCCGCGCCCCGAACAAATGTCGCTGTAAGGGTCCACCCGGAAGCTCGAAAGCTGACCGAACCAGAAGTTGTACCCCCAGTGCAGGAATCCATCGAGGTCATACACATAGGCCAGCACTCCGATGATCCGGAGCCGCGCCGACGGAAAATGGGCAAACTGATTGGGTACTTTTTCCCACTGGCTGACGCAGTAGTAAGTCCAGCGCTCCGGCAGCTCCAGCGTTCGGAACGCTTCGATATGGTTGTTGGCCGGCACGGGAATATCGACCAGTCCGTTGGTGAAAAACTCGGTGCGGCTCAAGGCGTCGATAAACTTGACACCCGGCAGGTTGCGGTGAAAGAGTTCCGAGGCTTGCCGGTAGGCTTCCAGATTATTTTCATAGGGTTCGTCGGATATATGGAAGTAGGAGCGGCTGTTCCAGTTGTGCTTTTGCAGCATCCGGTTGAGTTCCGGCAGCAGTGCGGCCAGAAATTTCTGGTAAAGATCCGAATTGCTCCGGACATCCCACCCGAAACGGCGCACCATTTTTCCATCCGGCATCCTGACTATGATCTTGGGCGTAAATTCCGCGCCCCATTGGGTAAAGAGGTGCGAAAATTCCCAATATAACAAACCACATTCATCGGCCAGATTCAGGAAGCGCTCCAGCTTGCTGAAGTTAAAGCTCCAATTGCCATGTTCATCTTCCGCAACATCCACGCTTTGCATGGTCGGCCGTTCGGTTCCGATCAGCGTATCCAGCGGCGGAGTGAACAAAGGTACATAAACCATGTTGATGCCGTGGCTGCTCATGTTGAGAAAATAATTCTTCAACACCGCAAAAAATTCATCGCTCCACGGCTCCAGCTTATAATAATCGGCCAGACAGTCGCAGTGCAGCCATTCGGTGATCTTGATTTTGGCCTGCGGCAGCTGCACGGGCAAAACTTCCAGCTCAAAGACCGGGGTCGTGTGTTCAAAACACCGTTCGGGACTGTAGAGGTTGGTGTGGCCCATTTCCAGCTGGATCGGGTAGGTGCCGGGTTGTATATCCCGGGGCAGGCGGATCGTCAGCCACAAACTGTGATTCAGATTGTTGCCGGAGCGGTAGACCGAGCAGTCGCCCAACAGATCCGGATAAAGTCCCGGTGTGTTGTCAAGAATGAATTCATCCTGTTTTTCGCCGAAAAAAGTCGCCGGCATACTGTAAACCTGACGGATGCTGATATATTCTTTCAGCGGCGATATGATCTTGATCGACAACGGATTCAGCAAAAAATCCGTCTGGTAGACCAGCTGCAGCGAAAATACTTCGCCCTGCAAGGCGGTATTGCGTTGGTAATCTGTTGCAGACGGAGTTTTATGCAAAAAGATCTTTTCGAGCGAACTTGTCCACTTGCTGTTTATAAACATGGTGTTGCCTTTCCGTTTGGGGATAAAAAACAGCCGCCGGCGGTTCAACGCTGTGGCGGCTGTTTACTGGATTGATCACTTGTTGAGCAATTCCAACGCTCCTTCGATCATGGCTTCGCCCACGGTGGGGTCTGCCAGCGTGCGCGAGGGGCTGGTTTCGTAACCGCCGTTGCCGTAATGCTGTTTCAGACCCACATAGCCGACTTCGCCCATGCCCAGAGCGGCCAGCACAGTCAGTGCATAGGGCGAACCTTTACGGATGGCATAACCCAGTTCAACAAACGGTTCAGCCGGCAGCGATACAAAGGCCAGTTCTTTGCCGAACGCAATTACGATCTGGCGTTCCACGCGCTTTTCGGTAATGGGATTTTCGCGGCATTCAATGGCCATTTCGGCAAAGAATTTTTTGACAAACGGTACGCCGCGGGCGATGTCTTCGCTGGTGAAGTCGCGGCCATCGGCCATAACGGCATCTTTGTTGGCCTCGTAAGTGGCTTTGGCCTCGGCATATTCTTCGTCCGAGAGCTGCAGATAAGGTGCGTCAAACTCGCGCATGGCGCTGTACAGCGTGCAGTCACTCTGCTGTTTGAGCCGGTAAAGAGCCGAGAGCAGCACCCCGGCATAGGCTTTGCCGATACGCACGGCTTCTTCGTAGCCGGTCTGGGCGCCTTCGGTGGTGATGTCAAAGTGGTTGATATTGCCCTGCGGCGCAATAATGGTCATCACCGGCAGATCAAAGCCCAGCTGGTACTGGATCTCTTTTTCCATGATGCCCGGCCAGTCGGCGGAAACCCAGTCGCCGCCGATGGTGTCGGTGTGGTTGGAAATATTAGCCATCAGCAGGGCGGGGCGGCCGTTCTGACGGATTTCGACCATGATGATCTTGGGGTCGATGCCGCCTTCGGCATGATCGATCTCCGGATTGAGTTTACCGGGGTTGGTAACCGTTTTGCCGTTTTTCATGATATAGCGGCGGTTGAACGCCAGCGTGCTGCATTCGGTGGTGCCGGTGTAGAGTTCAGCCGGAGCCAGCGAGGCGTAGGCACTCTGCAGTGCCAGAACTGTTTTGTCGGCAACGCTGTTCATGTATTCCGGTGCCGGATCGTAACCGAAGAGTTCGCAGGTGTAGGGGCCGGTGTGGGTGTGCGTTGCGCAGTAAAGCGTTTTGCCCGCCAGCGGCGAACCCGCGGCCGCCAGCCGGTCGTCGATCGACCGCAAAAATTTGGAATCCAGCAAACAAAGATCGTAAGAAACAATTGCCGCCACATCGTTGCCGGTACGGAAAACGGCTGCTTTGATGTTCAAACGGTCATAAGCACCTTTATTGGGGCGGGGATTGAAATATCCGCACAACGGTTCACCCAGGATCGGCGTAATATCTTCTTTGGCAAAGCCGAATTCAAAAACACTCATTTTATACTCCTTGTTAATGGTTATAAAAATTCATTATGGAATAACTTTCTGTTTGTATTTAAAATACAGTACCGGCGGGAGTTTTTCAAGTAAAATCAGCATAAAAGCGCAAAATAAATCAGCCGTTCAGTTATGGCGGTCGGCAAAAAAAATCCGCTGACAGTTTTGTCAGCGGATTTTTGAAGAACGCTTTCAGCGTTTGACAGCTTATTCAGCGTCAAAAGCATGACCGGCAGAACCGAGAACTTCCTTGTTCTTGCGGATGTAAAGAGCCTTCAGAGATTCGCGGGCCGGGCCGAGATACTTGCGCGGGTCGAATTCTTCGGGTTTGTCGTTGAAGACCTTGCGGATCGCCGCGGTCATGGCCAGACGGCCGTCGGAGTCGATGTTGATCTTGCAAACCGCACTCTTGGCGGCTTCGCGCAGCTGATCTTCGCCGATACCGATGGCATCTTTGAGTTTGCCGCCGTTTTCGTTGATGATCTTAACGAGATCCTGCGGAACGCTGCTGGAACCGTGCAGAACGATCGGGAAACCGGGGATGCGCTTTTCGATTTCAGCGAGGATGTCCAAACGGATTTTCGGATCATCGCCGGGCTTGAATTTGTAAGCACCGTGAGAAGTACCGATGGCGATAGCCAGAGAGTCCACGCCGGTGGCCTTGACGAAGGCTTCCACTTCATCGGGTTCGGTGTAGGTGTGCTTTTCGGCCTTGACATCATCTTCGATACCGGCCAGCACGCCGAGTTCGCCTTCGACAGTAACGTCGTGAGCGTGGGCATATTCCACGACCTTCTTGGTCAGGGCAATGTTTTCTTCAAAGGAGAGGTGCGATCCGTCGATCATCACCGAGCTGAAACCATAGTCGATGCAGCTTTTGCAGGTTTCAAAATCCGGACCATGGTCGAGGTGCAGCACGATCGGAATGGCTTTGCCGTTGTTGATTTCTTTGGCGTATTCCACCGCACCCTGGGCCATGTAGCGCAGCAGAGTTTGGTTGGCATACTGACGGGCGCCCTTGGAAACCTGAAGAATCAGCGGAGATTCGGTTTCAACACAAGCCTGAATAATGGCCTGAAGCTGTTCCATGTTGTTGAAGTTGTAGGCGGGGATGGCATAACCACCCTTGACGGCTTTCTTGAAAAGCTCGCGGGTGTTGACCAAGCCGAGATCCTTGTAGTTGACCATGATGAATCGACTCCTGTTGTGATACTGTTAAAAATCACCGGATGCAATCCGGCACATCATACGTCATATAAAATAGCTCCAAAACATTATTTTTCAAGTTGAAAAAGCTATTTTTACAGCTTTTTTGCTCCGAAGGCGCCGGGACGGTCGTTTTGATGATTGCATTTGTACTTTTCCGCATATATATTATCGTTGTGAAAATTGCAAATGTATTCAGGAGTTGGAATTGAAAAACGTCTTCCGGAAAATCTTCCGCGTTTTGCGCCGGAGCTGCGAAATTTATGAAATGCTGTTTTACTGGCTGTTGCGGCGCAAACCGCAGCGCGGCAGTTCGCGGATCGTGGTCATCCAGAATTCGCATCTGGGTGATTTTGTGCTTTCCCTCCCCTTTTTTACGCGACTCAAGGAGTTCTGCAATGGTGATCTGGTGCTGGTGAGTGATTCCCGCATTGAGGAAGTCGCCCGCTCAAGCGGTCTCTTCGCGGAATTCGTCGGACTGGATATGAAACGCGCTTCCGGTTATCGGCATTTGCTTTACCGTGTCAAAGTGCTTTGGCAGCTGCGTGCGATCACAGCCGGTAAAGTTGTGCAGTGTTTCGGAGTCGGCGCTACCAATTTTGAGGACTGTATGGCATTGTCTATCCGCGCCGATGAGCGTTATGCGTTTGTTGGCAGCCGCTATAATGTGCAGCGTAGCGGTTTGCTTTATGATGCGCTAAAATGCAATGTCTATTCGCACACGCTGCCATACCGTATGGAATTGAGTCTGGTTGCCAACGAAAATAATTATGCTAATTTTATAACCGGGGGTGAGCAAACGGTTTCCGTGGGCGATCTGGAGTGTTTTGAACCGCTGCCGGAACGTGATGCATGTTTGGGCGATTACTGTCTGATAATTCCGGGAGCGGATGATCCGCGCCGCCGTTGGGAAGCAGAAAAATTCGCTTGCCTTGCAAGGCAAGTTGTGGCTATTCACCACAACTTAATATCCTTTTCATCGGCTCTCCTGCGGAGCAGGAAATAATCCGGAAAATTTTCGATTTGCTGCCGGAAGAAGTACAGAAAAAAGCAAAAATCCGCACGCCTGACCAGGATAAACTAACTTCAATAAAACGCCTGATGAGCGATTGCAAACACGCCAAACTTGTATTGACCAACGACACCGGGCCCATGCACATAGCCGCCAAATATGGGGTGAAAACGCTTTGTATGACCGGCGGCTGGCACTGGGGGGTATTTTCACCCTGCAAAGAATACAAAAGCGTAGAATTCCTCCATCATAAAATGAGCTGTTACGGCTGCGGCGGCAGCTGCAAGTACGGCAGTGTGCCGTTCAAATGCCTGCAAGAGCTTACGGCAGAAAAAGTTTTGCTGGAAAAAGATTTTTAACAATATATGGTAGTTGTATTGATATGAGAAAAATGAAAGTATTTTTTGATGCATCAGCGATTTGCTGGGGGAGGAGCGGAATTCCGATCTATGTAAAGCAAACACTTGCCTGTTTATCTCGTAATCAGGAAGTTGAATTACATTGTGGTTTGAAGTCTGCATCTTTAAGAACACATGCTGATTATCAGCATTTGCTGTCAAAACAATTGGGCATCGAAGTTAAATACCACAGGATTTTTCTGCCGGGAAGATTGGATTTGCCCACAAGATTATTGCGTAAAATGATAACTTTTAATGCCGGAAAATATGATATTATGCATTTCCCGGCTCAAGTCATTCCTTGCAGTGTGCCGCCATCTGATTTTTCCAATGTTATTTTAACGGTCCATGATATGTTCCCTTTTCATTCCAACAATAATGAAGATGCGGCATGGAATGATTTAGTTATGCGCAGTTTACCGGTTCAGGCGAAAAAAGCCCAAGCAATTTTTACTGTCAGTGAATTTTCCAAAAAGGAAATAAACAAGTATTTAGGTACCCCAAAAGAGAAAATTTACGTTGTCCCGATTGGTACGCAGTGGAGTGAGGCGGCTTTTGTTCCTTCGGATATATTGCAGCGTAATACCTTGCCTGCTCAATCTTATTTTCTGACGGTATCAACTCTTTTACCGCATAAAAATCATATTGCATTATTTACTGCGTTCAAAAAATATCAGCAGAGTCCTGATTATGCCGGGGAAAAGCTGGTGGTTGTCGGTAAACGTAAAGAACATTTTACTGATATTTGTCAGGCTTTGGATTCTACGCCCAATGTTATTCATTTGCAGAATATTCCGGAAAATGATTTGCGGAATCTTTATGAGAATTGCAAAGGATTTTTCCTCGTTTCCAAACTTGAGGGGTTTGGGATACCGTTATTGGAAGCTATGAGTTGTAAAGTTCCGGCTTGTTATGGCAAAGGTTCGTCTATGGATGAAATCGGGCGGGATGCTGCTTATGGCGTAGAACCCGATGATATAGACAAGATCGCTGAAACTTTTGCCATCTTTTCTGCCGGCGGCAAAGATGTTGAATTGCATACCGAACAAGCCTTTGCCATTTCGCAGGAGTATTCTTACGCAAAAACAGCTGAAACATACGTGCAGATATACAAATCTCTATTGAAAAAATGATTTGATACCGCCATAGAGAAGCGGAAGGTAAAAGTTATTACGGCTCCAGAGTACAATATTCGGTTGCATCGTCGTGCGAAAGCTGAAGCTTTTCCACCGAACCGGAAAGCAAGCCGAAAATCTTGAATTTGCCGTGGAGCTTTTCGTTGAAAGAGTTGCCGGGAATCAGAAAATGGCCGTCATCGGTCGAATCCGGCGCGCCTTCTTCCATCACCAGCGGGATGGCAGGATTTTTTACTTCGGCAAGGTTTTTGTTTTTAAGCTGGCTGTTGAGCGCGTAGCTTACGGTGGTGCCGTTGGTGATTTCCGGGCAGACGTAGACTTGCGGATTATTTACATAAGTATAGAGTTCGCCCTTGGTCACATCGCCGTACATCACATCGTTGGAACCGTCTTTCCAACCCTCCCAATAGATCCAGCCGCCTTCCAGACCCGGTTGGCTGACTTCGTAGATCCTCGGCAGGTATTCGCGGTTGTCGTTGGTGTACATATTCACTCCCAGACAAAGCTGTTTGACTTGATTGATGCACGAAGTGGTTCTGGCCGCGCCGCGCGCTGCCGACAGTGCGGGCAGCAGCATGGCCGCCAAAATAGCAATAATGGCAATCACGACCAGCAGTTCGATCAGCGTGAACGCTGATCGAGTGAAGATGTGAAGGTGTGAAGAGCAGTTTTGACAATTGTCAAAACTGCGTGAAGTGCGCCCTGCCGGGCGTAAGGATGTGTTGTTTTTATAAATTTTTTTGAGGTAATACAACGGCAAAACACCTATTTGACAAGTTTTACTCACCAAAAGTTCGATCAGCGTGAATGAATGTTTTTTCATAATCATAACAACCTTGTTTGCTGTATAAGTTAACCGCATTTGGGCAAAAAGCAAATCTGCAAAGCATCTTCCGGCGGCCGGATCGGTTTTTTTGTTGCATTTTCGTATTTTTGCGGTTATATTATTAGTGTATGAATAAATTAAAATCAAGGTTCCGGTTATGAAAGAATATAAGAGTTATTTCCGCAGTACGGTCGATGCCATGGCCGGTTACGCTCCCGGTGAACAGCCCAAGATGCTGGATCTGGTCAAACTTAACACCAACGAAAATCCGTTTCCGCCCGCGCCGTCGGTGTTGGGCGCACTGGAGAGTTTTGACAGTTCCATGCTGCGGCGCTACCCCGACCCCATGGCTGACTCGCTTTGCTCGGCCATCGCCGAAGTCAATAACGTTACGCGCAACATGGTCGTGGCGGGCAACGGTTCGGACGACATCCTGACCATGACATTCCGCGCCTTTACTGCGCCCGATAAGCCGGTGGCGGTGTTGGAGCCGACCTACTCGCTCTATCCGGTATTGGCCGCCATGCAGGAAGCTCCGGTCATCAAAATCAAGCTCGACGAAAACAATAACTTTGCCATGCCCGAAGATATTCTCGATCAGGCCGCCGGCGCGAATATCCTGATCATCACCCGGCCCAATGCCCCGACCGGCAACTCGTTTCCCAAAGAAAATATCCGCAAGATCGCTTCGGAATTTGACGGCATACTCTTTATTGATGAAGCTTATGCTGATTTTGCCGACGACAATTGCATGGATCTGGTGCATGAATTCAGCAATGTGATCGTCAGCCGCACGTCCAGCAAAAGTCTGGCGCTGGCGGGTTTGCGGTTCGGTTACGCCGTGGCGCATCCCACGATCATCGAAGGCTTGAACAAACTCAAAGATTCCTATAATATGGATATGATCACCCAGAAGCTGGCCGAAGCCGCCATCCGTGATCAGGAGTATTTGCAAACCACGCTGGCCAAGGTCAAAAAGCTGCGCTCTGAATTAGCTTGCGAGCTGGAAAAACTCAATTTTACTTTGATTCCCAGTCAGTCCAACTTTATTTTTGCCGCTCCGCCGGATAAGGATGGAGCGCGGGCGTTCAAATTTTTGCGTGACCACGCGGTGATCGTGCGTTATTTCCCCGGCGAAGTTACCGGGCAGTATTTGCGTATAACTGTGGGAACAGCCGCACAAAATCAGCGTTTGATCACGGTTTTGAAAGAGCTTTATAAATAACCCAACGGAGAAGTTGACTATGAAAAAGTTTTTTGCCGCCGTTGTGGCCATGCTTTGCACCGTCAGCGTATGGGCAGAACCGACTGTTTTGAACCGGCGCAGTGACTGGTCAAAACACAAGTTTTTGAGTGTGAATAATGATGGGATCATGGAGTTCCGGGGTGGGAGAGTCGATGTGTTTTCCACGCCGTTTACGATCGAACCCGGCAAAACGTACAAGTTTTCGATGGAAGTCAGAACCAAACCCGGTACTGTATCCGGCGTGGCCTATATCGGCAACTGGTCGATGACGGAAAAAAATTTCCGGCTTCTGCCCGAGCATGTGCTGGCGGTGGCTGATTCCGACTCCACGGTGGTGGCGGATGCTGCCGCCGGCAGCAAGATCGTGGTGATCCGCAAACCGGCCTGCTGGAGCGATAAAGGTCTGCACCGCACCTGGACTCTGGCGTTCAATACCAGGCCTGACCGCAGCGATCTGCCCAATGTCAGCAGCATCGGTATCGCCAAAGCCGAAGTTAACGGCGATCAGCTTACGTTGACCTTGCGGAATCCGTTGAAGAGTGCGGTAAAAGCGGGTACCAATGTGCGTTTCAACCGGGCAAGCTCCGGTATGTATGGCGGTTTGAGCAATGTGCGCGTCGGCGAAGAGTGGCAGCTTGTTGCCTGGACTGTTGCCGGCGTGGCGGCTGAATCGACCAATCCGGCCGATAAATGGTGGAACGGTGCCGCTAAAGGCGCCATCCGCATTATTGCCAACTACAAGCATGAAAAAAATGCCATTCTGCAAGTGCGCAATGTAACAATGGAAGTTGTGGAGTAACCACAGTAAAAGCCAATCCGGCCGCAGCATACATGCTGCGGCCGTTTTTGTGTACGGAATATACTTACAGATCGTGTCCGCCGGCAGATAACAGCCGGAACTGGCGCGGGGTCATTCCGGTACGCTTCCGGAAGCGCAAGATAAAGTAGCTTGAATCGGTAAAACCGCACGCCGCTGCGATTTCGCCCACTGAAAAAGCAGAACCGGTCAGGAGCAGACAAGCGTGGCGCATCCGGATGTTGAGCAGATAATCCATGGGCGAGGTGTTGTATATTTTCTGAAATTCCCGGAACAGTATCGGCCGTGAAAGGTGAGTGATCCGGCACATGTCGCTTATATCCCAATCGGCAGCGTATTTACTTTCCATTTCGTCCACCAGCAGACTCAAGCGGTGGACTTTTTCCGGCGGTTCGTACTGGATCGATTCAGCAAAACAGCGGCAGAGAAAATCCAACAGCACCATCAGTTGACCGATGGCGGCAAAACGCATTCCGTGGATCTGGCGGGCCTGGATATTGTGCAGTTCCAGCGCCATAAGGCGGGCTTTTTCAAAATTTTCCGTACTCAAATGGCAGTAGCCGCCGGGATTGGGTACATTCTTCAAATTCAACAATTCTTCCGCCCCAGGCACCAGTGCCAGCTCGTTGATCGGCAAACCGAGTTTCTGCGGGTTGAACAGAATATTGTAGTAGCGCAGATCTGCGATCGTATCGTACCCGTGTTTGACTCCTTCGGGGATCACCAGCAGATCTCCGACCGAAATCTGATGCCGGGTTTTGCCGAAATAGTGAGCAGCCATGCCCCCCGTGACCAGTACCAGTTCCAGAAAACCGCTGTGGCTGTGGGAGCCGTAAACAAAATACTGATGAACTTCCCGCACGGTCAGCGGAAAATCCATATTGGGAAAAGCTATTTCAGGCGGCAACACCTTGAGCCGGTTTTCCTGCGGCAGATCTGTTAAAAATGGATTCATATCTTAAATTATAACAAAAACGGGGGATTGCAAGTGTTTCCGGACTGAAAATTGCAAATTAGAGATATTTTTTATAAAAAAAGATACTTTTGTTATTGTATTTGACTTAAAACTATGGTATACTTTACATGTGGCATCCCCAAGCATCCTTATGGAAGCATCTACCAAAAGTTCGATGAGGGTGAAATGTTTTTTCATTTTATAAACTCCCTTCTGTTTATTATTAATATTAATACTTGACAATCAAATCAATACATCCGATCATAATTTCCAGTAACAATCCGGTTTCACCTTGATGACAGCATTGGTGGTAATTGCCATCATCGCTATTCTGGCGGCCATGCTGCTGCCGGCTTTGAGTGCCGCACGCGAACGCGCCCGCAGTGCCAACTGTGTGAATAAACTCAAACAGATCGGTATTGCACAGGTTTTGTATGCCGATGACAACAAAAGCTCCATGCCTATCGGCTGGGGCGGCGGCGATGGTACTGTTTTGCTGGACTACGGCGACCGTTTGCTCAAAAATACGGTGGCGTGGCCCAATGTGCCGCAGGGGTTGATGTTGCGCGGCGGCTACCTCTCCACGAATTTCAGCGGAACGGTTTCGACGCTGGATGTGGTCAGCCACTACTTCCAGTGCCCCAGCGACAGCGTTTGCTTCAACAAACTCGTCAGTTACGGCGAGTGGATGCGCACTTCCTACATGTCGATGTACTGGTGCCGCGAGTTGAGCAAGAGCCGCGCCTGGACTCCGCAGAAAAAAGATAATTCAATAGCTTACGGCGAAATCGTCGGCAAGGATGATCCCGGTACGTTGGTGTGCATGGATAACACTTCCGGCACTACCGGTGCTGCCGGTGTGGTTTTCCACCCCGGCGTGATCAACACGCTTTATCTGGGCGGTCATGTAAAAGGTCAGGTCGTCAAACGGGCCGATCAGGAAAAAACCACCGGCGGCAACGACCACTACAATACCCAGAACAGTTCCGAAAAGTTCAACGAGTTTGAAATGCGCGTGTTCTGATTCAAAGAACGTTTGAAATATATATACCTGTCATATAAAACAGATGGTCATGTTGGCGTGACAGGTATTTTATTGCCCGAAAAAGGAGTTTTTTATGAAAAAATATGGGATCATCGTACTGGCACTGGCTACATTTACCACCGTTCTGGCCGACGGTTACAAGGCGCCAGGGCGGGAGTATCTGGCAGAAGTGAAAAGTGTTCCGCAAATAACTTCGGCCGTCAAATGGTTGTGGTATCCGGCCGAAAAAATCGACCCGCGCGGTACTGCCCGCTACCGCAAAACTTTGACTTTACCGGAAAACGATCCGGTGGTCAGGGCTGAAATCAAACTGGGGCTGGACGATTCCGGCGACTTTTACTGCAATGGCCGCAAGATGCGCGATCTGCCGTTTCCCCAACCGGATTTTCAGGTCAAATTCCGCCGGTTTGAGATCAGCAAATTTTTAGTTGCCGGCAAAAATATTCTGGCGTTTGAAGCCCGTAACGGCGCGGCACGCGGCGGATTGATCCTGCGGGGCGAAATCGAACTGGCTTCCGGACGGAAAATCCAGCTGGTCAGCGATGAATCGTTCAAAGCTGCCGCCGCCGGCAAAGACAACCGGAATTTCTACCGGGTGGATTTTGATGATTCCCAATGGCCCAACGCATGGGCGTTCGGCGATGTCAACGCCGGTCCGTGGAACCGCGTCAGCGATGTATTCAATATTTTTACTTCGCCGGACGAAAAAAAGGATTATTACGATAAACTCGATGCGCTGGCCGTATTGCCCGCAGCTATTGCCGGCGAAAAACAATCCCGGGCCCGGGTGGTTTACCAGAACAACATGGCCGGTTTGGAGCTTAATGGGCAAATCGTTCCGCCGGTAACCTGGATCGTGGGCGATGACCCGTGGAACGTGGCCGTGGGCGATCAGCTGGTCAAACTCAACCGCGCCGGGGTAAAGATCTTTGAGTATCAGACCAAAACCAACAATATGTTGCGCGGCGACAATGACTATGATTTCAGTTTTATCGACCGGGATGTACGGCGTATTTTAAGTCTGGCGCCGGATGCGCATCTGGTGATTGGATTGCGGTTCGACCTTTTCAGTCAGTGGATGCAAAACCACCCGGACGAACTTATCGGTTACTCCAGCGGCAAGCCGGACAGTATGAGTGATTTGGATCGCCGTACAGCTCCGTCGATGGCCAGCGAAGATTTCCGGCAGGAAATGACCAGATTCGTCACGGCCTTTATGCAGTATCTGCAGAGCCGACCCTGGTACAAGCGCGTGATCGCCATCCGCACCAGCCACGGCGTTTTCAGCGAATGGCACTACTATGGCATGGCCGATCACATGCCCGATACCGGCAAGGCAATGACCGCTGTGTTCAAAGAGTTTCTGCGCAAAAAATACGGTACCGATCAGGCGTTGGCCGAAGCGTGGAAAACGCCCGGATTGACTTTTGAACAAATAACAGTGCCGGGCGCATCTGAACGCAACGGCGACAAACTTTATTTGCGCGACCCGGCATCGGGGCGCGACCGTAAAGTTATGGATTACTACCTTTGCCACAGTCAGGTGGTGGCCGATACACTGCTGCTGATGGCTGCGGCGGTCAAAAAGAGTGATCCGCAAATGCTGACCGGGGCTTACTACGGGTATTGTTTCGGCTTTCCGTATCCGGCGGAAGGCACCACGTTGGAATTGGAACGGGTACTTTCGAGTCCTTATATAGATTTTCTGTCGGCACCGTTCTGCTACGATGGCGAGTCGCGCAATGTCAATGGCGACAGTTTGAGCCGCACGATCAACTATACATTCAAGCGGCACGGCAAACTTTTTATGTATGAATCCGATACCCGCACGCATCTGACGCGCGCCCGGACTTTCGGCAATGCCCGCACGCCCGGAGAATCGGCCGAAACGCTCAAGCGCACCTTTGCGCAAATGGCCGTTGCCGGCAGCGGTCTGCAGCTGCTGGATCTGGAACGCAACAGCGGCCACATGTGGTTCAATCACCCGCAGATATTGACTGCCGTACACGAGTCGATCACGGCATACAGTCAGGTTTTTGCCGCGCGGCAGGCGGCGGACGAAGCGATTGCCGTGGTCTTTAATCCGCTGGAAATTTTGCAGCACGACCGACCCAATTCCGTGGATTTGCGGCTCGGTATGGGCAAAAGTCTGGCCGATAATGCACTGCATGCGTTGAACCGCAGCGGCTATGCTTACGATCTGATGACGCTCGATGACTTCCTTGCCGGCAATAAAGAGTATGCTGTGGTGATCTATCTGAATACTTTTACGCTTGACGCCCAACAGTTTGCTGCGCTCAAAAAACGCAGTCGCCAACCCGGTGCGGTTTCGGTCTGGTGCTATGCTCCCGGCATGGTCGCGCCGGATGGCTGGAGCCGCAGTGCCATGGAAGAACTTACCGGTATCAAGCTGGATTATTCGACCGAACGCCGGCGTTTGAGTGTTTTGTTCAGCGATAATCGTGAATTTGCTGCCATCAACCACCGCAATCAGCCGGTTACTGATGCGCCGGTAACTTTTGCCGTGGATAAGGAAGCCGGAGTGCTGGCGCGTTACGGCAACAACGATCCGGCTGTAGTGGTGAAAAACCTGCCCGGCGGCGCCAAAAGCATCTTTGCGGCAGTTACACCCAATCATTATGAGTATTGGCAGCGGATATTGGCTGAAACTCCGGCCAGAGCGATTGCTCCCGGCGGTCTGGTTATGAACAAATCCGGTAATGTGGTCTATGTTTACACGCATAAAAGTGGCAAATGGAGTTTGGATCTGCCGTGCGGAACGCGGGATCTCTTTGGCAGTCAGGTTAAATTTGTCAACGGCAAACTCCAACTGACCAGCTCCGGAGAACGCTGTTTCCTTTTGCTTATGCCGTGATTTGATAAAAAATTAATATTGCAACTGCCGCAACTGATACTTGCGGCAGTTTTTTTATAAAAAGAGATTTTTGTTATATAAAACGAGATTGATGTTATAGTAAGGCGGTAAATAGTTTCGTATATTATCGGGTGGAAAACAGATAATATATTCATAAAAGGAACTGTTGAACTATGAAAAAATGGCTTTTGTTTTTGAGTTTTATCAGCCTGACGGCGCTGCCGGCCAATGAAGTGGCTAATGCCGATTGGAGCAAATCCTCCGGCGGTATGCTGAAAAACTGGAAAGTGCGTCCGGCTGAAGAAGGTGTGTTTTCCGCTCAAAATGGTATACTGCATCTGAAAAGCCGGAATCCGAAACAGGCGGTGCTGGCAATTCAGGAAAATCTGCCGCTTAAACCCGGATCAGTCTATCAGGCCGAGTGCCGCATCCGCTCCAACAGCAAGAGCGATGTCATGTTTTATATTGAGTACCGCAACTCCGCGGGGCGGTTGGTGGCGGCCAACGGCGTCTGGCGCAAGACGATCCCGGCGTGGGAGCGCCACCGGTTCAATATCAGAGTGCCGGAAAAAATTCAGGGCAAACCCTATATCGTACTGCGTCCGGCCGTGGGCGGCGAAGCTGAATTTACCGGCTTGTCGGTCAAAGAACTGGCCACACCCCAAGATATACCCCTGCTGGGCGGAGTTATGCACGCAGTGGTGCGCAGCAGCGATCCGGCGGTGATCTCGCTGGAAGATACTCCCGGCAAACAGGTGGCGGCCGAACACCGCAATGTGCCGATCACACCGGGCAAAAGTTGCGTGTACAATTTTTCGATACGCGGCGAAGGTGTATCCGGGCATAATACCGGATTCCACTTTTACCGGGTCGAAGTAATTCTGCCGGACGGTACTTTGCTTACTCCCGGCTGGGACGATACGTGGAATGACCGCAAGCAGTTCAAGACGATCAAGTTCATTGTGCCGGAAAAACCGGAAAACCGTTCCATGACGGTGCGTTTTTATGCCAACAGTCAAGGCAAACTCGTCCTCGAAGACTTCAAAGTGGCCTGCAAAGAGATCGATCCGGCCGAAAATTACTACTTTGTACTTGATTCGCCCATCAGCCGTGATACATTTTACGGTTCATCTGCCGATATGGTCTGCCGCGGCAAAGTCCACGCTTATGCTGCCCCGGCAGCCGATACGGTGCAGATCAAAGCTGCTGATGGCAGCGTGATCAAAACAAGCGCTGTCAACTGGAACGGCAGCCTGACCGCTGACTTTGCGTTGGCATTGGGTACTTTGCCGGAAGGCGCTTACACATTGCAGCTTATGCAGAACAAAAATGTGTTGATCGAGCGCAATATCAAAGTGCTGCCGGTCAGTAAAAATATGGTTACAAGCTCGAACTATAATCAAGTATTGCTCAACGGCAAACCATTTTTTGTCAATCTTATGTGGTGGAATCCCGGTTACGGCAGCAATCCGGCTGCACTTGAACAGTTGGCCGCCAACGGGATCACCGTTTCGATCGTGGCCGGCGGCAACAGCACCAGTCTGCTGCGCGGTTTGGACAACTTTGAGCAAGCCGGTTTGAAAGCAGTAGTGAATTTGACCCTTTCGTATTGGATCAAGACCAAAGGCCATGTTCCGACGGAGGATTTTATCAGCGGACTTTTGAGCGATGAAGTCAAAAATCATCCAGCCTTATTGGGGTATCTTTTGATCGACGAACCCATGTGGGGCGGCGTGCCGGTCGAACCGCTGCTTAAAAGCTACGGCAAATTGCGCGAAGTCGATCCTTACCACCCGGTCTGGATCAATGCCGCACCGCGCGGCGAGGTGGCCGGACACCGGATCTACAGCGGCGCGGCGGACTGGTACGGATTGGATATTTACCCGGTGCCGGCGCCCAACAACCACTCCAATCTGGAAGATCAGAATCTGACCAGCGTAGGCAAATACACTTTGCGCATGGTCGAAGCGGTCAACGCTCACAAACCGGTTATTATGACCTTGCAGGCATTCTCGTGGAACAGCTTGGCCAACCGCAAAGTCAAGGATTTCAAAGGTTCCAAAGGCTATCCGACGGTGGAAGAACTGCGTTTTATGTCGTTCGATGCCTTTACCAGCGGCGCGGTTGGTTTGGCGTGGTGGGGATCGCACTATGTGCGCAAGGCGGATTTTATTGCTGATTTTATGCAAGTACAGCGCGAACATTATGCGCTTTCGGGCATATTGGCCGGCGGCGAACGCTCGCAGCGCGTGGAAAAGAATGGCTTGCGCTATTGCAATTACACGCTGAACGGCTGTACGCTTTATGCCGTGCTGAATATTTCCGACCGGACTCAAACGGCGGTGCTGCCGGCTTTTGAAAATGGCAAGGCATTGGATTTCTACGGCAAGTGCGAGGCGGCCTCCGGCAGCAAAGTCAAACTTGCACCCTATACCGTAAAAATTTATGTGAGCGGTCAACTGCCTGCTCCGGCTTACGAACTGCCGGTAACCGGAGCGGCGCCGACCGAATTTATCAAACATATCAAATAAAACCCGATGGGAGTTTTTACTATAGCTGCCATCGGAATAAAAAAACAACTGATAAAATAAAAACAATAAAATAATAAAACCATAAGTCGTTGAATGTTAAATCAAACCTTATCAAAGGGAAAAGAAAGGAAAAAAAGATGAAGAAACATTTCACCCTCATCGAGCTTCTGGTGGTAATCGCCATCATCGCGATTCTGGCGGCCATGCTTTTGCCGGCTTTGAGTGCCGCCCGTGAACGCGCCCGCACTTCCAACTGTTTGAGCAACCTCAAAAATCTGGCTCATGCCCAGATAATGTATATGGGCGACAATAAGGATATGATCGTTTGGTCCGCCAGTTCGGAGTTGAACGATACCAAGTTCAAAGACAGCTGGGCCAAAAATACCACCTGGGTCAAACTGACCATGGAATATGTGGGCAACGATGATCTGGCGGATAACAAACCGATCTTCGGCTGTCCGAGTTATTCCTCGCGTGACAGCGAACTGATCCAGAATGTTACTGACTATTGTATGGCCTATTTTACTTGCGGTATTGCCGTTGGTTCGGTCAAAAATCCGTCCGCCAGTATGCTGCTGATGGACTCGGGGCGTCATCCCAGCGGCAATGGCGAAAACTGTTTCCATATCGGCCACAGCAGCTATGTCGGCACCTGGGGCGACGAATACTGGTCGGATATGACCCGCCACGGCAGCAATATCAATGTAGCTTACATTGATGGGCACGCTACCGGCGAAACCGCCAAATCCATCCAGATGACCGGGACACCTAAATGGATGCCTGAACACGAATTCTGGGATCCGCAGCATCGTTACGGTACCAAAACATTGGGCGAAGAATAATTTTTTTGACAAAATTGCGTAAATTGCTTGCAGATAAGTAAAATACGCTTTATTGTAACCAAGCGGGGAGGCAGGAGCAGTTTCCTGCCTTTCGTCCGCGGGTTAACTTTTTATAACGAGAACATTTCTGATGATCGATTTGAGTAAGCTCCGGCGCTTGTGGTTCAACGCCGGAACGGGTGAAGAAAATATTCACTCAATGGCGCTTTTCCGGCGGAATTTTACGCTGGAAAAACGTTTGAGCGACGGTGTGGTATATATTGCTGCAGACAGCGATTATATTCTGACTTTGGATGGGGTGGAACTCGATCGCGGGCAATTTTCAGATGATCCGCTGCAAAAGAGTTTTACTGCGGTAAAAGTTCCGGAGTTATCTGCCGGAGAACATTTGCTGGCAATCAAGGTATATTATTGCGGAAACAATTTTTCGACTTATGCGCCCGGAGACCCCGGCCTTTATATTGCGTTGCAGGGTTGTGATTTTTATCTGGAAGGCGATTCGGAATTCAAAGCCATGCCGGACCCGGCATTCCGTGCCGGAGCTTGCGAGAAGTTGACATCGCAATTAGGGTTCTGCACTTTTTATGATCTGCGCAACAGTGTGGTTTGGAGTTCTCCGGAACTGGATGATGTTGCGTGGCCGCCGGCGGCGGTGCTGTCGCGCCGTGCGGATTGTGTTTGCCGGATGCGGCCGGCCATGGTGCGCCCGCAAGTCCGGGCGTTTATGCCGGGCAAATTGATCGCCAGCGGTTCGCGCCAGAAATTGCGCAATAAAGCTGATCTGACGGCTGCCGAAAAAATCGACTTGAGCTACCGTTACAATGACGGGATCAAAAAGGATTTTCCCTGCCAAATCGCCAATCCGCCCTGTTACGGGCCGGAAACAGACGGCGTCTGGCTGTTGGCTGATTTGGGATATGAGGAAACTGGTTTTATTGAATTTGAACTGGATGCTCCCGCCGGGAGCGTTATATATTATGCCCATGGTGAACATATAGATGACGGTCATGTGCGCAGTAATCTTTTTTACCGCAATTTTGCCGATACCGTGATCTGGGCGGGCGGCCGGAAGAGTTTCCAGCTGCCGTTCCGCCGGGTGGGGGCGCGTTATATAGAGCTGCATGTGGAATTTCCCGGCGAGGGGTATGCGATCGACGTGTTCCGCGTCGGCATCGTGCCGTGGCGTCTGGCTTTGCCGGCAGCCGGAAAGTTTGAGTGCAGCGATGAGCGTTTGAATCTTTTGTATAAAAATTCGCTGCATACGCTGGAACTTTGTATGCACGATCATTACGAGGATTGTCCGTGGCGCGAACAGGCTCTCTACACTTACGACTCGCGCTGGCAGATGATCTATGGGTATTATGTGTGGGGAAATTACGATTTTGCTGCCACTTCGCTGGAGTTGTTTGTGCCGGGTCAGCAGCCGGATGGCCACTTGCGGATCTGCGCTCCGGCCCGGGGCAAAACAACCATACCGATTTACACTTTTGTCTGGTTGAATGCGGTTTACGAGCATTATCTTTACAGCGGCAGCAAGGCGGTTTTTGAGCGATCACGGGCTTGTGCAGATAAAATCGTTGAGCTTATTTACAGCCGTTTTGATGAATCTTCCGGACTGCTTAAAGAAGATGAAGGCAATTTCTGGCACTTTTATGAGTGGCGCAACGGCCTGAACGGCCGCGGTGAACATGTCGGGCAGGGCTTTTCGATCCACTACAATATTTATGCTATGGCCGCATTGATCGCTTACGCGCAGCTTGCCGGTGATCAGCAGGCATTGGATATGGCAATGCGGCTCCAAAAACGCATCCGCAAATGCTTTTATGTGCCGGAAAAACAGCTTTATGCCAGCCGGATCGTTGACGGCAAACCGGTCGATGGATTCCACGAACACACTCAAGCGCTGGCGCTGCTTTACGATGTTGCCGACAGTGATGAGCAGTCGTTCATAGTCAAGGCCATGTTGAGCGATCAATGCGGTATATCCAGCAGTTTGAGTTCGCTTTATATATCGCTTTGCGCGTTGGAAAAAGTTTCTGCCGACGGCGTTGAGATCATGGAAAAACTTTACCGCTGTTACCAGCCGATGCTGGACAAAAATACCGGTACGCTCTGGGAAACTGCTCAAGGCAGTTATGATTTCGGCTATGCCGGGAGCTTGTGCCACGGTTGGAGTGCTTTGCCGGTATATGCGGCCAAGGCCTTACTGTTGGGAGTCAAACCATTGTGCGCGGGGTGGAAAAAAGTTCAAATTTCTCCCGTATGCGCCGCTCTGACAAGTACTTCCGGCGAAATTCCCACCCCGATGGGCCCAATCCGGGTCAGCTGGCAGAGTAACGGTCAGGAAATCGAATCGTTAAAGGTCGAATATCCCGCGGCAATGGAGCTTGTACTGCCGGAAAACAGGGGCATTTTTATCGAAAAAAATGTGTGTTGACCCTTGACAAGCCGTCCAAAAAAGTGTATAATATCTTCAGTGGCTCTCCATGCAGAGTGGAGAGCTTTTTCAGTGAAATTTCGCGCAAGCGATTGTGATTATTGATTGTCAACGGGTTGTAAGGATGGTAACGCTGAAGGATATTGCGCAGAAAACCGGTTTTTCTCTTTCGGTAGTATCGCGGGCCATGAATCCGGCACCGGATCAGAAAGTGGCCGAAAGATCCCGCGAGATCATACTGGCTGCCGCTGCTGACCTTGGGTATCGGCCCAATCAGGCAGCCCGTTTGCTGGCTAAAGGCCGCAGTGCATCCATCGGCTGTTTTCTGCCGGCTATGGTGGGGGAACTGGTCGGCAAGATCGTTGAAGGTTTGAGTAAAGCGGCTAATCAGAACGGTTTTGCGTATCAAATCTACTTTGGCAACAGTCTGGAAGATTACCGGCATTTTATAGATCACTGCCGACATACTGCCAGCACCGGCATGATAAGCTATCTGCCGTGGGACATATATGTCGATAAAGAAAATGATTCTTTTTACAGGATGCTGGCTTCATTGCCTGTCAATTCCAGCGAAATCATTCTGCTGAACTGTCCCGATTTGAATTTGCCCCATGTACAGACAATTTGCATTGATAATTACCATGCCGGGAAAATCGCTGCCGAACACCTTATCAAACGTCAGTGCAGCTGTTGCGTACTGCTGGCAGGGAATTTTGCGATTGAAACCTATCAGCTTTCGTTACGCAGCAATGGTTTTATTGAAACCGTAACTGCCCATGGTTGCAAATACGAACAGGTGCTGCTTAACAATAAACGCGGCTACCAGCCCAATGATGATGCACATATTGATAAATTGCTGGATTTGCTGAAAAAATATTCCGATATCGGCGTTTTTCTGCAGACTGACTACACCGCGTGTGTGTTTTACAGTCAGCTTCAGCAACGCAATCTGCAACACCTTATCGGCAAAGAAATAAAAGTAATCGGCTGCGACAATATTTTTGCCGGAGCATTGCTGACACCCAGCCTGACAACTGTATCGCTGTTGGAGCCGTTTGCCGCGCTGGGCGAAGTAAGTATGGCTACATTGCTCAATAAATTGGTGAAAGCCGATATGACGGTCGATTGGAACCGGCTGAAACCGCAGCTGGTGATCCGCGAAAGTGCATGATATATCAAGACAATTTTAATATAACGCAACAAAAGGAGAAGCAGTTATGAAACTTAAAACGCATTACCGCCAAGCCCTGCCGCTGGCAGGCGCATTAGCGGTGCTGGCCGTTCCGGCGTCATTAGATGCCGGTGACTGGTACACCCGTTATCAGCATACCGACAGCGGGCTGGTGGCCGGGTACAATTTCAACGCTATCGAAGTCGGTCAGATCCGCGACGAAGTCAGCCGTAAAACCGCCATCGGCGAAAATGTTAAGAGCGTCAAAGGCTGGCAGCCGGTGGCAAGTTACAAGCTGGAAGGCAAAAAACTTGCTTTTCAGGATATTGCCCGGGCCGATGCCCGCAAAGATTTTACGCTGGTCTTTTACGGAAAAGTCAGCGGTTCCGGTTATGTGGTGCTGAAAAAAGGTGCTTTCGGGATCAGCGTTGACAACGGCAAGGCATTGGTTTATTTGCGCAGCAACAAACGCGATTACGGTATAAGCGTCGGCACTTGCGATGAGGCTTACCACACCTGGGTGCTGACTGCTCAAGATAAAACCGTAACGATCTACTGCGACGGCAAAAGAGTTGGCGGACGCAATTTGCCCGCGCCGGTCGATGCCAATAAAGAAGCTATTCTGATCGGCAACTCCGGCGGTTGGAAGAAAACCGAAGTCAGCGGCCAGATGGGATTGCTGCGGCTTTACTCCAAGGCGTTGAGCGCTGAAGAGGTCGGTTCACTTTCTGCCGAGCTTGGCAAAGGCAACGTGCCGATGCCCGATGCCAGTTTGGTTTTGCAGCTGCCGATGGGCGCCCGCAACGTATTTATCGGCGATGACATCAGCTACGAAAAGAAAGAACTGGCCTGGTACTTTGACGGTAAATCCAGCGGCATAAGACTGCCCGATTACCCGGAGCTGCAAAAGAATGTTACCGCGCTGACCGTCGGCGCCTGGATCAAGCCCGAAAACACCATGCCCCGCAATATCAATCAACAGGGCTACATCATCAGCGCCAATGCCGGCAGCCATTACGGCTGGAGCATCGGTACTTACTATAACAACGGTCTGAACGTGAATCTGATCACCGATCAGGGAAAATTCAGCGCGACCGCTTCGCAGGTACTCAAACGCGATGTCTGGCAGCATGTTGCGTTTACCTGGGATGGCAAAACGATCCAGCTTTTTGTCAACGGTCAGCCGGTCGGTCAGAGTTCCAAGGCTACCGGGGTGCTTAAAGCCTACAAAAACCGGCCTTATATCGGTAAAGCCGCTGACCGCAATGGTATCTACTTTAAAGGCGCCATCGACGAAGTGCGTATTTACAATGCGGCTCTGGCGATCGAAAGCGATCCGGATACCGGCAAAGCCGTTACCGTGGACGCAAGTAATACGGATTACGATCCGCTGAAAGAACCGCTGCCGAGATTGCACGGCACGGAAAAACATCAGCCCATCGGCGAGCCGCTCTGCGACTTTGAAGATCTTTCCAACTGGACCGTTACCGGTTACAAAAATGTGGCCGAAGGCAAACTCTGCCGCAGCAATGACGACCGTCTGTGGGGCGATTATACGGCCAAACTGACGATCCAGGCGGGGACGCATTTTGACCCCGCCCGCAAAAAAGTTTCCATTGCGCCCAAGACTCCGATCGTGATCGACAAAGACTTTGATTACATTTCAATTTACCTCTCGGCGCAGAACTGGACCAAACCCAGCGGCTGTAAACTTTCTGTGGAAGTGGAAGATGCCGATGGCAAACGCCATACGATCGAAATGCAGTCGGCCGAAATCCCGTTCATTTTCTGGAGCGGCTGGTCGGCCATGGTCAAGAAAGTACCGCAGAAGATCAAAGTTCCGGCCAGGATCATCAACCTGACTTTCTACAACTTCGGCGGACAGAAGCCGGAAGTTTATTATCTGGACAATCTGGCAGTCCATACGCTGCCTCCGACTCTGCCTGCGGGTATAGAAGTCCCCAGCTGGGAAGAAATCGGCGCGCCGACCGTTGCTACCGGGGCCAAGCCCGTTTTGAGTACCTCCGCACAGCCGGTCAAACTGACGAAAAACGGCAATACGTTCACTTTTGCTGCGGCCGCGGGGAGCGATAAACTCATTTATACTTATACTCCTCAAAGCGGTACTTTGAGCGATATAACGCTTGCCTTCAACGGTAAAAAGGCTTTCCAGCCGGCCAAAGACGGCGGTTTCCGCTTTGTGGCGCCCGACGGCAAACTGCTGGATGCCAACGCCCCCGGATTGAGTGCAAAACTCCTCAATGTCAAACAAAATGGCAGCAAAGTCGTATCCAACTGGGCTTGGAGCTATAACGGTAAACCGTTGGCCGAAACGGCGTTGGAGCTTTCCGTGCAAGGCAAGAGTCTGGCGGTTCGCCTGACTGGCGGCAACGGCAAAGTCCACGAAGTCCGCACCGGGGTGGCGGCGGGTTTGAACAATGAAGTGATTTTGACCAATCTGCCCTACTGGGTGATCCGTTCGCGCGGCGTAAACGATCCGGCGATCCTCTACTGCGATAAAATGCTGTTGAGTGCGGTGGTGGATATTTACAAGAGCAATGCCTCCGCTTTGATCGGCGGCTCGGGCAAGCGCGATGGCAATACCTACCAGATCAACGGCGGCGCAGCTTATCAGCTCAAGAGCGACAAAACCCGCAACGCGGTCGATGAAGTCATTTACTTTACCGCCAGTACGCTGATGGAAGAAGTCGTTCCGCATATTGCCAACCCCAAAAATCCCACTATGGATATTACCCGAAACGGCATCTGGGTAACGCGCATGTGGTACGACAAGATGCCGTATCCGACTTATTTTGACGAATACTACCTGATGTGGGAACGCTATCACCGCTACGGTATGCGCAATCTGATGATCCGCGACCACCAGACGTTGGGCCGTCAGTACTCGCCCAAACGCCGCGGCGGCTACGACGGCATGGTCGATACCATTCTGCCGGATATCGGCGGCGATGAAAAAGCGGCTGAATACTTTAAGAAGACCACCGACAATCTGGGCTACCGCATGGGTTTGTACAGCAACTTTACCTTGCTGCCCAGCGTGGGCTCAAACGAAACGATGCTGGATAAGATGACTCTTAACAGCGATTGCGATACCCGCTACGGTTCCGGCGGCAGCAAGATGTGCAAATATGCTTATATACTCGACATTCAGCGCCGGGTCAATGCCGAACTCAAACGCAAGTTCAAACTCACTTGCACCTATCCTGACCAGTACACCTGCCGGGCGCCGTGGGCCTTTACCGATTCGGATGCCCGCGTGCCGGAAGCCGGTAAATTTTCGCCGGTGATCCGCGTGCTGGCCAAGAGTCTGATCCTGGAACGCGAAGACTTTGCTGTGCCGTTGTCGGAAGGCATCATGCAGTGGCCGCTGGCCGGTTTCTGCGACAGCTACGCCCAGAACGGTTCGCCGGATGATCCCGTGTTCCCGGAATTCCAGCTGCGCAAGATCCAGCCGTTGAGCAATGACTGCGGCGCACATTTGCGTTTGACCTTTGCCGGAGATCCGAAACTTATTGACCGCTATATGGCACTTTCGTTTGCCAACGGCACCATCGGACACTTGTTCGGGGCGGTGGGCGGCACGCCCAAGCGGAGAATGGCAGTTGAAAAAGAAAGACTCAAGAGCTACTACCTCTTCAAACAGACCCAGAAGCACTACGCAGGCGTGCCGGTCAAGAGTATTGAATACCATTACAATGGCAAACTCCTGACCGCGGCCGAAGCGATTGCAGCCAAAGCGGTCGGGCACAATCAGATCAAGATCGTTTACAGCAACGGTATGACGGTTTATGTTAATGCCAACGCCAAAGAAAACTGGCAGATCAAGGTCAACGGCAAAACGATCGACCTGCTGCCCAACGGCTACTATTTGAGCTTGCCGGGCAAGGTGGAAACCGCGTCGATCCAACAGGACGGCCATCGTGCGGATTACAGTTTCGGCGATGAATATGTTTACGTCAACGGCAACGGTCAGACGACTGATTTCGGCGTGGTCAAATGCGCCAACGCTTACGCATTGCTCTTTGAAAATAATGCTGTTGAAATCATTCCCGTACCCTTTGCCAAGGCGGAAACGATCAGCATTGATTTGAGCAAGCTGCCGGTCAAGGCGGGCAAAACTCTCGTCAAGCTGGATGTGAACAATAAAGAAATTTCCCGCGAAGAAGTCAAGCTGGAAAACGGCTTGCTCAAACTCAACATCAACAAAAACGTATTCAGCTTTAAGCTGATCTGAAAGGGGGCTCCGATGATGTAACCTTTTACGGTAGGTGCCATCATCGTGAAAAATTCAACATCTGCATATCCAGAAATCATGTAACAGTCTTGATTACGAGTAGATAACAACATTTAACCGAAAGGAATATCTTTTTATGAAAAAGCAATTCACACTCATCGAACTTTTGGTAGTGATCGCCATTATCGCCATTCTGGCGGCTATGCTGCTGCCGGCCTTGTCTGCCGCCCGCGAACGCGCCCGTATGGCCAGTTGTACATCCAAGCTCAAGCAGATCGGTTTGGCCGAAACGCTTTATGCGGATTCCAACAAAAGCTGGATCTCCCACATGGCAGAACAAACATCCGGGGACGGAACCGACTCCGGCGCCGGATGTATGTTTGCCAACGACCGGGTGCCGCCGTACAAGCTGGCGCGCAGTGGTATATTGGGTGATGTCGGAGCTGTAAATGTAGACTCCAAAGTATTGCTGGACTATAAGCTGCGCAACTTCCAATGCCCCTCTGATGCCACCAACTGCACCAATACAGTCGGCAGCTGGTCGAGTCCTTCCAGTTATGTGTGGCACCGTCTGCCCCGTCCGACTGACAGTTATTCCAAGCAGTACACCGCAGTCGGCAAGACCAAACCGACGGATGCCGAAACCATGCGCAGTCTGATCGGCCGCGACAACCCCGGTGTGGTGATCTGGATTGAACATAACATCTCCACCAGCAAGAGCTATACTCCCTCGTTGGCTAAAGGGGTTTCCAACCACCCCAATGCGCTCAATGCAGTTTACCTGGGCGGTCATGTAAAATCCACCAATATCAACAGCACGCAGCAGAATTATGCAATTTACAACATTGCAGCATTCTGCGACGACATCCAATAAATGAAAAAATTGTTACCATGAATTCTGAAAAAAAATTTATTCCGTTGAGCGGTACGTTTATTGACGCTATTGCGTGCGACATACCCTCCAACAACTGGACGCCCGATGTTTGGGAGCGGGAATTTGCCCGCTACAACGAAATCGGGATCGACGAAGCATACATTATCCGCGTCGGCTGGCAGGACAGCTCCTGCTACAAAAGCGAAGTTATGAAAACTACGCTGTACAACGATACTGATATGGTTCAGCTGCTGCTGGATCTGGGAGCCAAGTACAACGTCGGGATCTATCTGGGCATGTTCGATACTTGCAAGTTCTGGCTGTTGAACGATTGGGAAAACGAAATCGCCGTCAATCTGGATCTGATCGACGAGCTTATGGCGCGTTACGGCAATCACCCGGCGTTCAAAGGCTGGTACATGAGTCACGAAGGATCCATGGAACACCATCAGACCCGGATCTGGAAGCCGCTTTGCAACAAGATCCGTTCCTTTGACAGCGTGCGCCCGATCATGGTTTCGCCCCGTTATGCGGGGGCAAAATACGATCCGCGCTGCGTGATCCCGCCGGATGTTCATGCCAAACATTTCGATTATATCCTTAACGAAATGGAAGGATTGATCAACATCTACGCCCCCATGGATGGTCATGTGCATTTTAATCAGCTGGAAAGCTACATGAGCGTAACTGCTGAACTTATGCAGAAATACGGTGTTGATTTCTGGACCAATCTGGAAACCTTCGACCGCGATATGCCGTGGCGTTTCCCGCCGATCGAGTGGGCCAAGTTCCGGCACAAGCTGGAAGTTGCTCAAAAGTACGTCAGCAAAGTCATCAGCTTTGAAGTACCGCACTTTATGAGTCCGGATTCGATCTATCCCTCGGCCGGTTGTCTGTACAACACCTACAAAAACTACCTGCAGAAAATGCAAGGTTGAGTTGTCAGTAAAACAAAAATCCTGCCGGAATAACAATTCCGGCAGGATTTTTTTTGTATTGCTGCAGCGTAAATACTGCAATGTTTATAAAAATTCTGTTGTAATCAGAAAACCCTTTCCGGGTGATTCCAGGCATACACCTCTACTGCCGGAGTGTTTTCGAGAACTTCGGTTATTGCCGCTGTAAAGGTAACACTTTCGCCGGGCATGATGTGCTGATAATTTTGAAGCCAATAGACTTTATTAAAATTTACATCACTTAAATGCGTGCGCACATTTACTGCGGCAATGTTCCCCTTATTGCTCACCTTTACGGTCAGCAGAGTTTCGTTATTCTGCCGGGTGATACTCTTTTCCACTGCCAGTTCAGCCGGTTCAAGTGCAAATGCCCTGGTAAAGTCCGGCACACCATAAATACGCTCATTGCAATAAACTTGCTGACCATTTTCATCGGTAAGGATCGTGCGGCCGATCGCCATGCCGTCAGCAGGTATGCGGTCAAGCGCGGCATCAATTTCGCCCAGCAGCGTGGTTCCGGCCGTAAAATCACCGCGGAAGGATTTTTCCAACAGCACTTTACCGGTGGTATCAAGCAATACAAAGGCAGCAACGGCATTGGGGAATTCAGCTGAATCACTTACCAGATAAAAGTTGCTTTTTACTTTGCCGTCCTTGATCAGCCATGAATCATCCTCGGCAAAAAGTATTACCGGTTCGTTGGCACGCGCCAATGAGTAATAACACATCTTGGGCATACTGTAATAGTCGATGATGCTGAAGCTGTTGGTCGGGAATGACTCGTTGTACTGCCAGAAAAAGCAGCCGCTGGAAACCGGGAATTTCTTCCGGTAATGCCCCATAATGTAACTCAACTGGTCAGACTGACACGCCATGGTGCATTGACTGTACTGGCGGCGGCTTGTTTTATCGGGGGTAAAGAGGTTGGTCATATTTTTTAACGGTCTGCCGGCATTGTCGTAGGTGAAGTGCCACCGCCACGCCTGACCGCCGGGCATCGGACTGGATTGAGGAATACATTTATCCAGCGATTCTTTTTCTGACCAGCCGTCACAGCCGAGTTCACTGGCCAGCAAACGGTGGTGAGTGTTCCAGAATTTGTGTTCGGTAAAGTTCCACGGCCCGTGATGACGTTCGCCGGGGCGCGACAAATCCGGGCAGCTGGTATGATACGGCATCCCCGGAGCCATCTTTCTGACCACTTTTTTGTACAGCTTGTAAAGCGGACTGTCGGGGATCTCGCCATAATACTGTACTTCGTTGCCGCCGCAATACATTGCCATCGAGCAATGGTTGCGCGTCTTGCGCAATGCGTTTTTGGCTTCGCGCTTTTTCATGGCCAGATATTTGTTGTCGGCGGGGTAGCGGGTGCAGGCATGGGCAAATTCCTGCCAGACCAGTATGCCGTGCCGGTCGCAGGCATCGTAAAAGGCGCGTTTTTCGATCAAGCCGCCGCCCCAGACCCGCATAAGATTGAAATTGGCGATTTGGGCAAGGCGGAGCTGACGCTCGTAATCAGCTTCGCTGATGCGCGAAAACATCATGTCGATCGGTACCCAGTTGCCGCCGCGGGCAAAAACTTTTTTGCCGTTGACTTCAAAAGTCAGCGGGTAGGCTGCTTCGGGACTGTCCTGATTGCGCACCATTTTCAGATCGCGGAAACCCACCTGACACTTGAATTCATCACCCGGTACGGTCAGTTTCAATGTATAAAGATTCGGTTCGCCGTAACCGTTGGGAAACCAGTAGCGCACATCTTCGAGGATAAAAGTGTGCTTGAGTTTGCTTTTTTTACCGGCAAAACATTTTACCGGCAATTCCACATGGTAGCCTCCGCCATCGTGATTAAGGGCGGAAAGCTCCAGCTGAACAGTGCTTTCCACATTATCCAGGGCCGCAAATTCCATTTCTACAGTCGCCTGATTTTTGCTGGTGTGGAAATAGGCGTCTTTAATGCGTATATCCTTGGTGCCGATGAGTTCAATATCATCAAAGATCCCGGTCGGTACGAGTCTTCTTGCCCAGTCCCAGCCGAAACTCACCTGCGCGTGGTGGTAGACCGAAAATTCCGATGCCGCATCATACGGATAGTTGGCCGAAGCCTTGGGCGCGGGCATGAATACCAGAGCCACATAGTTGCTTTGACCGGGTTTGACCAGATCGCTTATATCAATGCGCCACTGGGTGAACATACCAACAAAATTGCCGAGAAATTCCTGATTGACATAAACTCCCGCCCGGTATCCGGCTGAATGGATCACCAATTCCGTCCGGCGGTTCTGCGCCCATTCTGCCGGCAGTACAAAGTCTTTGCGGAAACACCATTCCACATCTTCCGACCATAATGAACAGAGTGTATTACGGTCGTAATAAGGGTCGTTGATCAGATCATTTTCCAGCAGCACCGTGCGGTCGCAGCCGGGAACGGTTGCCGGAAGCATATCTTCCGGCGGTTCATTGCACCAGCAGACATCGGCCTGTTTACTGGACTGCATCAACATTCCGTCAATGCCGCCGCCGCGCAGATTTTCTCTGGCGGTGCGTTCCGGCAGAAAGTGATTGGCGCGCCAGTCGCTGCCATTCAGGGAGAAACGCATTTTCTACCATCCTTATTCAGTAACAACTTTTATGTTGCGCAGATAAATCTTGCTGCGGTTGTCTTTGCTGACGACCAGAATCAATATCTGACCGTATTTCGTACCTTTGAACCACTTGTTCATTTTGCCGTCGGGGGTGGAAGTTGTCTGCATACCGCTGACCGTGCAAGTAACACTTTCCCATTCATCATTGGGGAGCTTTTCGTTGCACGCCGAATAAAGACCGGGGCCCATGCTGTGAAAATGTACAGGCGTACCTGCCGGATAATCATCTTCCAGCGCCAGATTCAGTTTGATACCGACCGTGCCGTCAGCCGCCACCGGCGAAACTTTCTGCCAGCCGAATACATTCATATCAAAGCCGCTGCACTTGTTTTTATCGTTGAAAACGATGCACCAGTCTTTGGTTTTAAAACGCGGCGGCATGTTGATGCGGATATCTTTGCTGCCGGCAACGGCATTTTCAGCCAGCGAACCGGCACTGTTCCACTCGCAGCGCACATTCTGCGGCATGATCATAACCTTATCTTCGTCCAGACATTGGAAGCCTACATAGACCATACAGCCGGTGGTGTCGGCAGACTTGCGGATGTCAAAACTCAACGTTACCTTTTTCGCGGGATCGACCTTGAAGGTTTTGGCACTGAAAATGCGCTGGTTGCCGGTGATCAGCAATCCATCATCAGCGGCAACGACCTTGGCGCCTTTGGCGAAATCTGCCGGGTTTTTGACTTCAAGGGTTTCGGCGGCAAACGTTGCACTTGCAGCGGCGGTCAAAGCCAGCATGGTAAAAAATTTGTTCATAGGATCCTCCTGTTGGTGAAATTTTAATCAAAGTTGAAAATTATGTTGCTGTAACGGGATTTCTGATTGAATCCCTGATTGATCGGGGCCCAGACGGTGTATTCCCGCTGCGCTCCCAGACGGACCCGGTAGAGGTTGCAGCGGAATGTGTTGGGCGTAACTTGCATGTTGAACTTCAAAAGTCCCAGCGGAATCGCCATAAATATATCGGTGCCCACTCCGGGAGTGTACTCGGCGTGACTGATCACACCCTCGAGCGCACTTTCCATACTGTTGATATATATACCATTGGTGCCGTTGGTATCGACTGCGACCTGAAAGAGCTTTTTATCGGCGCGTTCCATAAAGAACTCAATGCGTTCGTTGTCGCAGACATCGCTGCGTTGAGCGATCGGCTTGCGGGCCGGTTCATAACAGCGCGCACCAATATAGATGTATTCAAAGTCGTGAGCAATAAATGCCTCGGTACGCGAACGCAGAATCGTTTTGGGGTCGAATCCATACGGCTGCAGTCTGCCGAATCTGGCCCATGACTTCCATTCTTCAACATCGATCTTTTTAAGCGAAGTCGGCTTGCTCGTGAGCTGTTTGCTGACCAGCGGTTCCGGTTTGACCCGACTGCCTGCCGCCACCGGGATTTCCGGATGGATGAAGTTTTTGGCCGCTGGATTGTTGAATTCAACGATTTCAAGTTTAAGCCTGTGGTTGGGCAACACACGCGCTGTCCCCAGAGTAAGGAAGAGTTCGCCCTGCCAACCGGGAGGCGCAAAACGCTGCAGATCCAGCGAAAACTCTTTTTCCCGTACCGTATTGATTATATCGCCGAGTTCCAGCACCAGATCGGGTTTGGCGCCTTTGCCCCAGAAGGGATCAACGCGGTTGTATTGCGCGTTGTAAAGTCCGAAAGAGATTGCCACACGCTTGACATATTTACCGTGGACTTTGTAATCCAGCAACATACCGGCAAAGTTGGTTTCAGGCGCTCCGGCTCCTTTTTTAACATGTCCGAAATCCAGACTGTTGACATCCATAAATGTATGACTCAAACGCAAATTGAGCTGTCTTGCACCAACAAGTTCCAGCCCCGCAAAACTGCTCATGTGTATATTGATGCCGTCGCGGCGGCTGGTACCGGCAACCAACGTGGCTTTTTCGGCATCGGCAATGGTAACAGCGGGGTCAAGATTGCGCTGCATACCGGTAACGTCTTCAAAACGGCTTACATAAGTCGCGCGACCGGTAATTCTGGCACTGCCGTGTTTGACATCGACTTTTTCCAGAAATTTGCGCTCCGGCTGGAAAAGGTAATAAGTTTTGGGTATCCGGCTGCCTTCTCCGCCGAAGATCCGCAACTGCGCACTTTGTTTGCTGCCGGGATAACGCACTTTATAAACGCCTGCTACGCGCTGTTCCGGCAACGTTACCGGAGTTTTGCCGGTGTAAACAGTTACGCCGTCACGTTCGAGGGTTATAACGCTGTTGTCGGGAGTCGTTATATCGTTAAGCTTGATTTTTACTTGCGGAACTCCGGCGCGAACGGCACTGCGCGGACGCATTTGCCAATCCAGCTGGTGGGTTCCGGGCGCAAGTTTGACGCGCAAACCGCTTACGCCATTTATATCGACAATGCTCGTATCAGCAGCCTTGCCGTTGCAGGAAACATTGTAAAACTCGTTGTCGAGATCGATCAGCAGAACTTCGCCAACCGTATCGAGCGTAACAGTTTTGCCTTTAACCGTACCGTGGCGGGTAACGGTGTAAAAGTTGTTCTGCACCAGATCGTCCAGCGAATAAAATGCTGCCGGAGCGGCGGTAAAGAGATAAGTAGTCATCTTATCACTGCCCAACGAGCGGATCGTATCTTTGAAGATACCTTCGGCATTGCCGCTGTAAACCAGCTGCGGACGCGACAAGGCACTCAAATCGCTCCAACGATGAAGGCGATAAATGTTTTTAAGTTCATTATCGCTTAAAACGTGTTTGAAAAAATTGTCGCTGTAGCTGATTTTCCAGATATTGATCCTGCCTTTGAGCTGCAGCGTGGCAAGATCCACGGTAACGGGTATATCGGTTGCCTTTTTATTGCGGTTGATAAAACTCAACATTACATCGTTTGATTCACTGCGCTGTACGGCGTGAGATTCGATTTCAATTGCCGCATCGACCTTCCAGTCCGGTGTGTAGCTGACATTCAAGGGCAGAGTGTTGCCGGTTTGCCAGACATTGCGGATGGTCGGTATATCGGTGGTCGAAGAATAACTGGCCGACGGAATCCAGCCCAGCGCCATAACGCGGTTGCGGTAGTCCGTTTTGCCGCTCCAGTAAAGCGGGATCAGACGGCGGTCGGGCGTCATACGGTTGACCAGCCCCAGACCGAACACGATCCCGGCGAAGTCGCGCCAGCGGTCAGAACGCATGTCGTGCGGACTTTCCATATAGTTCAAATCGGCATAGGGGTGGCCGCTGCCGTTGTAAAAAAGTGCCACATTGCGGTCATGAGAATGTTTTTTCAGTTCTTTCCAGAACAGCACCGTGTGGTCATCGCGGGTGAGCTGGTCGCGATGCCAGTCAATGGTATTGGTCATCTGCGCTTCGTCAAGATAAATGGTCGTGTTGCCGGAAAAAGATTGGAAATCCAGCAGCATTTTTACAAAGTAATCCCGCAATCCGGCATTGTTGAACATGCTCTGATAGTTGAGGCACAGCCCCGGGAAAAGCGACCCATCGTTGCCGTTACGGTCAAATTTCCGGAACCATTCCGGGTGTTCACGGAAAATATCAGTGTTCCAACCGGCAGCGACCACAATGTGATATGCGCCCGGCTGAACGCGCGGCGAAATATCGGCGTAAACCTTACGGAACGCCAGAAATTCTTCCGGCGTGATCTCGCCGCCTTCATACCCGATAAAACCATTTTTCGGGCGGTAATCCGCCCAGTCATTGAACGGCTGGGTCATAGGAATAATGATGCCTTCGCCGGTCATTTCAGTCAAATACCGGACAAAATCCGCCTGATTCATCGGCGCATTGAGCATAACATCTTTGACCCATGCCGGAGATTTGGGAATGGTTTTGTATTCGGCGGCAATATCAGGATCAACGGCAAAAATTTCATCAAAAAAGTTGAATAAATTTCCTTCAAAACAGTTGAAGCAATCCGTTACGCTGATTTTTCCGCCATCGGGCAGCACATCCAGCGTCCCCAAACCCATGCGGTAGCCCCGCGGCGTGTAGTAAAGGCGGTCGGCATATTCGCGGTAATTGCCGATGGTGCTGTGCCACCAGGGCAGCACCACTGTATCGTTGATCTTGACGCGGTAGTGCGAAAAATTCCCCTGCCGGCCATCCGGATTGACCAGTACCATGCCTTTGGAACTCTGTTTGTACTCATTGACCGGCCGCTCCATATCCACTTGCGGCAGCGGCTTGTAAGGTCCGATATAACCTGCACCCAGATGCCAGACATTTTTTTTGAATTCTTTATCCAGAAATATATCGGTCATGGTCAGGATATAACGCTTGACATGACCATTGTTGGTGTAGGTGAGTTTACGGCGCAGACCATTGTTGACAATGCTGTATTCCTTGGCGATCTCCAGTTCCGGCAGGGCGGGATTCTGACAGATAAATGTTACTTTATCGCCGGATCTTTCAACCGAAACGACTTTGTCTTTGGCTTCAAAAAAAGTTATATCCCCGGCCTTGCTCATGGTTATATAACGGTTTAAGCTGCCATTGAGTACAGTCCGAGACTGACTGTCAGTGATCCGGCTGACCGCCCCGGTTTCAGCGTTGAGGAAAAATGTTCCCGTCGGGCTTTTTAATATGATATTATCAACGGCACAAAGCGTGATTGCCGCCATAAATAACGGTAAAAAAAGCAGTTTTTTCATTGTATTTATCCGATCAGATCATTTTCAATCCTGATTTTCGTCAAATTTGCGGTAAACAATATCGCGGCTTTTGGAATCTCTTTTGTCCTCGGCTTTAAGAATGTGCGAACGGGTATGTCCGCCGAAAGCCAATATATTCATGCTGTTTTTGTGCGGCCCGTTGCAGTCAGTACAGTTGCTCGCGCAAGTTCCGCCATGAAAAAGCTTGTGGATCTGGTCAAACATCGTTGCGTTGCCCGGATCATCTCTGCCGACGATCAGACGGCTGCGCTTGGCTTCGTTGTGCGGCGCACCGATCGTGGGTTTGTATTTGGCAAAGGTATTGGAGTCATAACCGAAGTAAATGTAACTGATGAATTGGCCGTCGGCGCCTTTCTGCTTGCCGAACGCCTCACTGTCCGAAGGGCATTGGAACATATCATCAAGCGCGTTGCGGTCCGGGCGGTCATTGACATCGCGGGTTTGACTGTAATAGCCTTGCGAAAATACCACATTCAACGGCGTATAGTTGTTGTTCCAGGTACTGCTGCCGTATTCTTCACTGCTCATAAAGTTGCAGCCGATGGCAACGCCCCTGGAAAAACTTTCCACCAGCGGGAATGAATCTTTGTTGTCGCCGGAATACATTATAAATGCCGTTCCGTGCTGTTTGAGTTTGCTTAAGCAGCTGGCAATGCGGGCGCGTTCACGCGCGGCGGAAAGTGCCGGCAGCAGCATGGCCGCCAGAATGGCGATGATAGCGATTACGACTAACAGCTCGATCAGGGTGAATTTTCTTTTTGACTTCAACATAACGGACCTCCTTTTTGGTGAAAATAAGTTTTATTGTTCTGAAATATATTCCATATAACGGTCAAAAAGTCCATGCGCGGACTGATACATACTGTAAGGACTCATAAAGTGCGAGAACTCAAACGTGATTGCTTTTTCGATGCCGACCCGTGCCGCAGCTTCGAGTTTAAGCCGCATTTTTTCCCATTTTATCGGCAAAACTCTGATCGGCATATCACGGTCAAAACTTTCGCAATTCGTCCAGCTGGTCATCCGGTGCCGGTCAGCGATTTCCTTATTCAATGCCAGATATTCGGGCAATTCGTCGTAGTCGCATTGACCATCCTGAAATGCCAGAATATCGACTGCGCCTTCAAACGCCGCCAGAATATCTTCCCAGATGCGCGCATGTTCCTCCAAGCTGGTAACGTTATCGGGCGAGCCTTTTTTAACTCCGGAAATGTACGGCGAAATCATGGTCGGCAGATTGCCGGAAATATCTTTGACAAAACTTCCCAGCTTTTGAGTGTGTTCGATGATTTCCGGTAAGGATTCCGGATTCTCTTTGCTTATGCTGATTTCGCGGTTCAAATACCAGCCCTGAAAACTCTTATGATGGCCGTAATTGCCCCAGAGTTCTTCGGCAACAGTTTTTACGTCGTCAAGTTCTTCGATCAATGCGCCCATCTGCCAGGGCTTGCTGTAACAGCCGTTATCGTACAGGCCGCAGAAAAACTTCATATCATATTTATCCGACAGCCGCAAAAACATATCTACCAGATCCACCGGCGGTTCAAAACAGCCGCGGCGCTGAATAAGGCACTGGGAGGGAAAGGTTATAAAACGCTTATGACCGCAGCGGATCATGATCACGGTATCGATCCCGGCTGTTTTCATGGCCTGAAAGTCGCGATCCCACTCTTTTTCGCCCCAGTTCTGGTGCGGTATATTGTGGCTTATCTCGTCTAAAAATGTTCCGGTTATTTTCATAATAAATTATTATTCTTAATGTTTGTTATTGTCTTGAATTGAGTGAAAAACATTTATCATTGCCGATGTTGACGGCAGTATTATTTGCATAACTGATTGGGTCTTGTCAATAGTCTCCTTGCGCTGATTTTTTTACTTTTCAAGCAAACGCAGCAGTTCTGCCGGGTAGGTGTCTCCGAAAACGCTGCCCTGCTGTTGCATGTGTGCGCCATAGGTGATGCTGTCGCCCACGCAAATAATGCCGCTGGTGGGGTAGTTTTTTTCATCAATGACCTTTTTGATTTCAGCTGCCAGCAGCCGGTATCCGGCTGCAGTGGGGTGAATTCCGTCATAACCGCTGCTGTTCGCCGGTACACGCATGAGTGAATCTTTGCTTTCCAGATCGCCGACGGCAATCAATTTGTGGTAATCCACTACCGGAAAGTTGAACTCTTTGCCGAATGCTTTGATGTACTCATTCATCTTGAGAATCCGGGTGTTGAAACGGGCTTTTTCATCCGCAGTGGCGCGGATATGAGTGTTGGCAACGTTTTCCACACAAGGCGGGATCGTTATCAATATGACCTTGCAGCCATACTGTTTCAATCCTTCACAAAGTTTGCGGTAATGCCCGGCAAACTGTTCCGGTGTTTGCCACTTTTGCTTATAAACCACATCATTGGTTCCGATCATCAACAGCAGCAGCTGCGGTTCGGCATCATAAATCACCGGCAGAAAACTTACGATTTCCACTGTGCTGTGGCCACTGCGTCCGTAGTTCATTACCGGATAGATCTTGCGCTTGAAATCAGATGGCGCGACTTTTTCTCCGGCAATGACCTGATTGCCCGGAGTCAAATCATCGACCACCTGTTCTTTGCGGTCATATTTAAACGGGGAAAGCACTTTCTGGCGAATCGCCGCAACGCGTACGGTCGAAGGTTTTTGGGTGTCCGGCGACAGGCGATCCCACGGAATCGCGGCAAAAACACGGTAGCCTTGCCCCGGGGTCATTGCGCTTTCGATGGTGATATTGCCCTGGCGGACACGCTTGTACTGATCAAGTATCAACGTTTGCCCGGCAGCATCGATATGAATCTGCAAATAGCGGTATTTGCTGCCGCGGTTGATCCGCAGTTCCACGCCGTCATTATAGTCAGCGTAACCTCTGCCATCTCCGGCATAAATGGGGGCCTGTTGTTCCACTTCGGCAATGATATAGAGTGCATGGCTGTCGCAGGCTGCGGCATATTTTACTGCCAGACCGTCCTGTTTGACAATGCACCAACCGGTGAAATCTTTTACATTGATGTTGGGTGTATTGGTGATTTGCGGTACAGGGACGGCTCTGACGGCTGCCGAAAGCACTGCCAGTAATAAAAATAACAGTTTTTTCATTGATTGCTATGCTCTTTGTAATTTATGTTGCTCATTTTGCCTGCTGTTGTTGATAAATGTAATTAAAATCCGGGTAAAAAACAATCATAAATAATAAATTGTTATTGTCCTAAATTTTGTGAAAAACATTTGTAATTGCCAATGTTGATGACAACATTGCCTACACAATTCATTTTGTTTTGCCAATAGTCCTCCCACGCTTTGGCATTTGTAAACCTTTTTA
>SUWA01000108.1 GCA_015061695.1 Lentisphaerota bacterium | reverse complement strand
CAAAGCGTGGGAGGACTATTGGCAAAACAAAATGAATTGTGTAGGCAATGTTGTCATCAACATTGGCAATTACAAATGTTTTTCACAAAATTTAGGACAATAACTATTCATTCAAGCATGATGCCAGCTGCATAAGTTCTTTCTTATCAGCAGTGGTCAGATCCACCAGTGGCAAACGCACGCCGCCCAGATCCAAACCTTGCAAAAACATCAAGGCTTTACCACAGGGCAAACCGCCATACTTTAACATAAGTTTCACGCCCAAGCAAATTTTTTCCATATTTTTGCGTACAATTTCTTTGTCATTATTCTTCCAGGCCTGCCACACAGCGTGATACAAATGGGCTGAATAGTTGTAAGTGCTACCGATAAAACCTTCAGCCCCCAATTCCAACGCTCCGGCAAAAAACTCATCCACCCCGAAAACAATATCATATTTGCCACCGGCAACTCCTCTTGCACACTGATAATCAAACAAGTCGTGGTGATTGAACTTTACTCCGGCCAAATTGGGTATTCCCCCCATGGCTTCCACGGCTTCGAGGATCGCAGCTGCACTCATATCCAAACGCGACAGCATGGTGTGGTAATAATAAAACGGCAGCTCCGGAGCATAGGCGGCAACCTCTGCCAGATACCTGGCCATCACCTTGGGAGTACCCGGCCGGAAATAAGTAGGCGGCACCACACTGGTGGCAAAATAATTTTCTTTTACCGCATGGCGTGCCAACTCTTTAACCTCCGGCAAGGCCAACGCGCCGACATGAGCAATAAGTTTGAGTTTACCGGCGGCAGCTTTGCTCCAAGCGCTCATGATCGCCTTGCGTTCGGCTATGGAACAGGATACCCCCTCGCCGGTCGTTCCAAGAATATACGCACCACTCACGTTCTGTTTGATCAACACCTCTGCAAATTGCGGAATTATATCCAAATTAACGCTTTTATCTGAATTAAACGCAGTAAATGGCGCTGCGATCAACCCGGTAAGTTTTTCATACATTTTTATTCTCCTGATTTTATATAGGCTATTTTTAACTCGGTTTTATAAACTGCTGCCTTATCCGCCGTTGGCGGCGTTATATACAAAGCGCAATCAGCAACCGCTGCAGAATTTACACTCAAATCAACGCAATGGAAATTACCTTGCATATTGGGTATATTATTGCGCATTTCCAAAGGAAAAACGATCTGTTCGCCGGTTCGATCCAACGTCAAACCAACCGGATCCACGGGGGCAATGAATATGGGAGTACGAAAGCGCGGAACACACTTGTTGCATGGATCTTGCCTTGTATAACACAAATAAAGTACTCCATTCAAAACAACAAAATGCTGTTGAGTGGAATCAGTATCCAGGAGCGTTCCATCGCACCAGCGCCACGGAGTTGCCTCTTTCCAAAGCAGCGCATCGGGCGAAGTTGTGATATACGCTCTGCCGTCTTCTGATCGGATGGTCATATACCAGAAACCATTGAAAAACTTGACCGACGGCTCCACAAACCCGCGTTCTGAAGCAATGGTCAGACTGTTGCTCCATGCCACAACTTCGAGTTTATCCCCTACAACTTGAGCGATCAGAGTTTTTACCGCCTGCCGCGGCCATTTGACATTGGCATAATCAATCATTTCGTCAGTGGCATAATAGACAGGCAATACTATTTTGCCATCCGCCATCACAGCCATTTGCGCACAGGCGATCCGCAAATCACCGTGTTCACCGCAATCACAACTTTCGATCGTCCCCGCCTGACTCCATTTATTTTCAACCGGATCAAAAAAGCTGTAAAAAGCCCGCTGCTTCGGCAAGCATCTGCGATCGATCTTTTCATCCCAGAAAGCACAACCGCGCGAAGTATAAAAACTGCTGGAACCTACCGCCAGGATCCGCTTATTGTCCGGCAAGGCGATCGAACGGACATCCACAATAGCTTCTGTTATATCAGCTGTACCGCAACTCTTCCACTGGAATGGCTCCACCACTTGCGGAGCGCTCCACTCTCCTGATTCAACATTGCCGGCAGAATACTGGACTTCTCCATAAAAATCCCCACCGTAAATGGCTTGGAAAGTCAACACATCAACTCCATTCAACCGGGCGATCGAAGGTTGAAAACACGTATCGCGCAAACCGTCGGCAAAAGACTGCTTTTTGACACAAATATTCAACATACAGACTTAATCCACCGGTTTGACTTCCTTTTCAGCAGCAGCGCGGAGCAGTTTGTAATCGGCTTCGCTGCCGGCAAAAAACAAGCGTGTACGCAATTCATTGTCCGGAACCATAAACTTGACAACCCGGCTGTTACGAGCCAATATTTCCCCGGTAAGTATATCCGCAAAAACTTCCACCGGAGTTTTTAACGTAATCTGTTTGCTGCCGGCTTTACGCGATGTATAGCCCATCAGGCTTCCGGCATAATAGAAGTTGTCCAAGCCGGTCCGGCCGCTGGTATAAACATGCACTTTATTCATACCCAGCAAATCCCGCCAGAATACAGTGTCAGGGAAAGGATGCAGAACCGTGATATTTTTATATCCTTTGAATTGGCGTTCGACCGCAGCCGGAGTGTTATCATCAAACCAGGCCAGCACCCGGCCTGGTTCCGGAGCAGTAAACTGGCAATGCCGGGCATAAGGCCGTTGCTTGAGGGTCTTTTTCCAAGCTGTCTTCAGATCGCTGCCTTTGCGTGGTTCAGGCAAAAAATCCACCGGTATACCGGTAAGTTTCAGCGCGGTTTCCGGAGTTGCCTCGCCATTACGCCCCACCATGCCGGGTGCCGAGAGCCAGATCAAAGTACGATTACCGCCGGCAGCATACTTTTGAATATTGGCAATGTTTTCTCCGCTGATATAAAAGGTATTGGGAAATATTATCACTTTATATCGGGAAAAATCGATCAAAGGCAGATCACTGAGTAAATAAAGATCCACCGGTATACCCATACGATTCAATTCTTCGCCGGAAAAATCCCGCAGCACCCGGTCGCCGGAAGCTGATGTGCAGAAAGGGATCGTTTCTTCGCTGTAAATAATTGCCACTTCCGCATCACGTGGCGGCAATTTGATCTTTTTCATGGCGCGCTCCACATTGTTGAGCCGTCCGATCAAGGTCAGCAGTTCCGGATTGCGGTACCAGTCGGCAATAAAGTCGTAGATATAAAAATTTATGCCCCGCTCCATACTGCCGACAAAATCACGCTTCATGATTTCGGGCGTTTCGCCCGCTTTTTCCGGCACGCCGTAGTGCGGATGCGGTTTTATGTCGCTGTATTCAGTACGCATATCACCTTCGCGCACAAAAAGTTTGTTGTGCAGAGCAAAACTTCCGGCAATATGATTGGTCCAAAAGATATTGATCCGGTTGTAATAAGGATTGGGCGCTCCGCAGAAGTCGATCTTGTCGGAAGTTACAAGTTTGCGCAGCGCATACATCCCGGAATCCTGAAAGTGATAGGGATTGGCATAATAATGCCCGAAATAATAACCGTAGTAACTTCCGGCCAGCAAACGGTTGTCCGAAGCCTCTTTGACGGCTCCGGTAAAATGCAGAATGGTATCAACTGTGTATTCGGAAAAGAACTCGTAATAATCCGCACTCGGCACCACACTGGCCGGATCTCCCAGCCGGAACGCCCCCTGCCCAACCAAACGCTGTTCGCGCGTGGGTACAAGATTTGATGACTCAAAATTCACATCGTCCCGATGCCATGCTTTCCGGAGATTTTCCACGGTGTTGTATTTCTGCTTCAGCCATTGACCGAAGGCTTTCTGCATGGGAGCAGAAAAATCGACAAACGCCTGTTCGTGATATCCCCAGTGATTCCATTCACCGCAATTGGCATAAAGCACCCGGAAACTGGCCATACGGTCAGCAAAACGGCTTTTGCGCATAGCTTTTACGCTGACAGTAACTGCATTGCGCATATCTCTGCGCCAGGCGGGAGAAGCGTATGACGGCATCAGCATTTTTTTGAAAGCATGTGCAAGCGTGGTTTTGCCATTATCCAGCTTGATAAGTTCATCGGGATGCGCTGCATTCCACTCTTCACTGGTAAAAAGAAAGAACTGAATATCAATAAGTGAATCCGGATTTTCGGTCAGGATCTTGGTCATTGCCAGTTCGATTTCTTTGAGTAAACCGTCAACATCAAAGCTGTTGGCCGACAAATAAGCGTAAGGTGCAACGATCAGCAGATTGCCTTTGATCCCGACACCGGCAAAACGTGCCACCGGTTCACGGGCGTAAGCCTTTTCGCCGGAAGCCCGGCCGTTGTAACTCCAGAAACTTTCGATCATATCCCGCGGTTCACCATCCACTGTGGCGATCGAACGGCCATTGCACTGCGCAATGCGGCCAACCGGAAAATCAATAACAGCATCACCGTTGCCGATGATGACCGAAGTACGGTATTCGGAGTAACCCGAAGGCGTGATCTTAAGCACAAAAGTACGCAGATTGTATTTGCTGTTGCTGCCTGCATAGGCTTTTTTGACCGCCGCTGCATCCAGTTTGGCGACGCCGCTATCACTCACTTCCAGCGCCACCGGAGTTACAATCGAGCCGTTTTTTTCGATCAAGTGTCCGGTAAATTTTCCGGCCGGAGCAGGAAATTCAGGCAGTGTGATCTCTTTGACCGCCGCTGCATCCACAAATTCGCTTACAATCGGTATCGTACCATTACCCTCGCCGTTGCGCACACCCCGGATAACAAAAGATTTGACCCGCATTGAGTTGCGGTGCGGACGCAAACCAATATAGATGGGGCGCGACATACTGTATTTGCAAGACCCGATAACTTTACCGTTTACGGTCAGGGTCATAGTACCTTTATTGCCCTTCAGCAGGACTTTGAACGGCTTGTCAAGTTCTATAACATCTTTGGCAGCAGCAAGAAATTGTATTTTTATATCGCGCCCTTCCACAAAAAAACGACGTTCAGCTCCGCCGTCAAAACCCCAGGTGGTGTTTCCGGCAAAAATTGCAGCGGCTGTTCCCTCCAGTCTGGCAAGCTCCAGTTCGGCTTCGGCCTCAAAAAAATCCGGCTCGTAAACATGATAACTGACCAGCATATTGCCCACGCCCTGACCGCAGAATGCACCATTTTCGGAATGCCATTTTTTGCGGTCAAATCCGGTCAAACGCAAATCAGCGTTGCCGTTGCTTACCAACTGTTCTCCGGGAACTTCAATTTTAATATTACGAAACTCCACAATATCTTTGCTGCGTACTGGAGCGGCGGCCGCAATAACGAGTCGTACAGAATGTGTGCCCGGACGCCATTTTTTATCGGAAGTTCCCCGCTGCTGCATACCGCGCACCTCGCCGGAAAAATGCTGCCATTGCTCCGTAAGCACCTTGCCCTCTGCACCGGAATTGTTGAACGCCGCCCGGTCCCGGTGCAGCCGTACACCGCACCCGGCTGGATAACTCTGCGGCAGTTTTTCTGCCAGCGTAACTCTGCCGTTATCTTCGACCTTGAGAATCCTTATCGGTTTGCAAGTGCTGGGCAAATCCCGAAAATCCAACACGGCATTAAAAACCACATGATCGTTTTTATTGAATTTTTTCCATCCGGCCGGATTTTTGATCATAATATAATCACTGCCGGCGGCTGCATGTTCAGTCAAAACACTCCCCGGAGCAGGAGACACATTGCAGCGGATCGGAGTAATATGTTGACCGTTTTTATCAAATTCCTGAAAGCCGAAAAAGAGTCTGGTATTACCGCTGCCCCCCGCTTTAAGCCGGAATTCCCCCGAAATACGCACCGTTTGAGTCGGATCGATATTATATCGGGTTTGGCTGAATACATTGGCACGGGTCGGCATCGAGAAAACTTTGCCGCCGTCTGCTTCTGATATTTTGATCAAACCTGACGGCTCAAAGCTCTCCAGTTCCGACGCAACAGACATAAATCCAACAGCCGCAAGAGTAATTACAGACAGTTTTTTCACAAATAAATTCATATTCATAATATTGCGTTTACTCCTTGAAAAACCCCACATCAGTCTTCTCGCATAAAACCGGGATTATGGTAGGCACTTTCGTATTCAACGGTATTGACAAAACGGGCGCTGCCGTCGATCAGAGCAATATTCAACCCTTTACCGTGAGCATCCAGACGGGCAAAGTTCCACTGCCGGGCGCCGGTATAGGCTGACTCTTTGATCCCGTTGCCGTTGCGATCAAGACCGGGCACCCAGGTACCAGTGGGACCGAAGACCCCGGTGCTGGCGTTGGAATCAGCCACAGCCATAAATGACGGTGGTACCGAAGCAATGGAACGCGCATAATAGGGTTCTGCTGTAAGGCTGCTGAAAGGCACTTTGGGGTTGTTGGTCGGGTCATCGGTAGCGTGAGCACCATAAGTGGCCCCAAGTTCGGGCGGAGCTGACGGGCAATAAATATTCTGTCCGGCTGCAACATAACTTGAAGAATTGTAGCCCAGAGTACAGGCGGCTTCAGAAACCGATTTATTATCTTTGTCGCTGTTTTTGAAGCCGCCTGTACTCTGGGCTACAATTC
>SUWA01000107.1 GCA_015061695.1 Lentisphaerota bacterium | reverse complement strand
TTAAAAAGGTTTACAAATGCCAAAGCGTGGGAGGACTATTGGCAAAACAAAATGAATTGTGTAGGCAATGTTGTCATCAACATTGGCAATTACAAATGTTTTTCACAAAATTTAGGACAATAACAAAATATGAAAATCAAACTTTTATTGGCTGCCATGCTGGGCAGTGCCGTATTTTCTGCAGTTGGTGCAGCGGAATGGACTTTTCCGCAGGATCACGGAGCAAGGATCAACAATGTTCCGGATTGGGGAAATAAAGGTTTTACACTCGAAGTGTGGGCAAAGCCGGAAACCACCGACGGCGGCTATACTGTACTTATGCGCGGGTGTTTCGGGTTCCCCAAATTTTTCGGCGACAAAGACTTTGACTGCTATCTGGTCACAGCGCAAAACAAAAATGCCGGATCACGCGTTTATGCACCGGTCGCCCCCGGTAAATACCACTATTATGTAATGACCGGAGATCCGGCTCAACAACACATATATTATGACGGCAAACTCATGCGCACCAATAAGGGCAGCGGCATACCGGTCTATCTGCCCAATGTACCGCTGCACATCGGCAACAGTATCGGCTGGAGCAAAAAGAATTTTTCCGGCGCTGTGGGTGTAGTGCGTATCCACAACCGCGCGTTGAGCGCCGGAGAAATCAAAAACAATTATGCGTTGCTCCAAAGCAACAAAGCCCTGCCGCAAGATAAAAGTTTGATCGTCAACGCTGACCGCCGGGATTTGAACGCCGCGGCAGTCGAGGCGGCATTGCATGTTGCCGCCCTCGACAACGGATTGGTTCTGCCGGGGGTCGAAGCAGTTGCGGCACCGGATAATGCGTGGAGTTTCCCCGCCAAGAGCGGCGCGGTCAGGCTCAACAACGTGCCGGACTGGGGCAAAAAAGGTTTTACGCTCGAAGTCTGGGCCAAGCCCGCAACGACCGATTGCGGTTATGCTGTTTTGATGCGCGGCAGCTTCGGCTACCCCAAATTTTTCGGCCAAAAAGATTTTGACTGCTACTTTGTTCCGGAATCCGGCAAAGCTGACGGCGGCCGCATTTATACTGCGTTGGCAACCAACCAATATCATTACTACGCCTTGAGTCTTTCCCCCGACGGCGGCGTGGCTTACTACGACGGCAAAGCCATGCGCCAATACACCGGCAACTGTGTGCCGCGTTACAGCAAAGATGTGCCGCTGCATATCGGCAATTCGATCGGCTGGGCCAAAAACTTTGTCGGCCAGGTGGCCGTAGTCCGGCTCCATGACCGCGCCTTGAGCGCCAACGAGATCGCCATCAATAATGCTTTGCTTCAGAAAAATCTGCCGCTGCCGGATGTCATTCCGGCCATTCTGACGGTCGATCGGCGCGTTACCGGCAATTTTTACCGGTTCCAGAGCGGCCAAAAAAGTGTTCTGCCCGCACCGGACGAAACCGGCACAGTGGAATTCAGCGTCCGGCCGGAAGTTTTGAGCGACTGCACGCTCCTGCAGTGGGGCGATTTGACTTTGAGCATGACCGCCAATGGCGATTTGAACATAAAATACGGCAATTTTTCCAGCCGGAGCGAAAAAGTCTTTGCCGCCGGAAAAAATACCGTTCTGGCATTTTCCCGGAATCCGGATTACCGGTATGCCGCAGCGTTCGTCGACGGCAAACCGGTATCCCAATTAATCAAAAATGCTGCGGTGCAAGCCCCCGCAGATATGATTTTCGGCGGTGGGTTCAGCGGTCTTATCGGCCAAGTCAAACTCTCGGAAGATACACTCCTGCCGGATAAACTCGGCCAGACGATCACCGTTAAACTGGACAACCGCAATATCGATCAGACTTGCTACCCCTTGAGCCGTCATCTGGTGGGCAAAAAAGAGGAATTTGTGCCGGTGATCGACTTCAGCGATCTGACCGGCTGGACCATGAGCTACACCAACGGTGCGGTCAAACCGGTCATCACCCGCAGCAAAGAAGAACCGCTCTGGAACGTATGGGTTTTGCGCACGGAATTTGCCAAAGGCGATTTTCCTGATCCCAACGCCAAAGTGGTGCTGACTCCGCCGGCGCCGATCAAAGTAAATCATGATTTTGACGCCATTGCCATGTGGCGCCACGCCACACGCTTCGGCAAACCTTATCCGGCATTGACCTACAGCATCCAGTACCGCGACAGCTCCGGCAAACTCCACGATACCGGCGGCATGGGCGGTATGCTCGAAGTCGGCTGGGGCTGCCAGATGAAACCGCTGAAAAACACGGTCGCAGCGCCATCCGAAATCGTTTCCATAACCTTCAAAGGCTTCAACGAAGCCAAACGCGTTACCTACTTTGACAGTTTGCATGTTTACAAGCGCTCCACGGCTCCGCTGACCGATGCCAGAGTCATGTCGTGGCAGGAGCTGGGCATCCCCACCCGGCCGGAAACCATTCTGCCCAGTGCCAACGAGCCGGGCAAGACCTCGCTGCGTCAGCAGGGCAAAAGCTGGGTATTGGAAAGCGTTGCGCCCTCGGGCAAACGCCTTGTCTTTACCGTAACGCCCCAAACCGGAACGCTGGGCGATATAACTGCTTCGTACAAAAACAAAACTTTCAAACCCATGGATGGCGGCGGTTTTTACTGGGCGCTGGATAATGTTTACCCGGTCAAACCCACCAGTTTACTGGCGCCCAACAGCAAGCGGATCAAGGCGGAACTCATCAAAGCGCAAACTGTTGGCAATAAACTCGTGCTGGACTGGCAGTACACTATTGACAACACGATCAAATACCGCGCCAACTGGACTTTGCAAGTCAAAGACAATACCCTGATCGCGGATCTCAAAAGTGTTGAACCGATGGTCGGCGAGTTCAAATTCGGTGCTGTTACCGGTGTTTCCGGCAAGGTTGTGGAAATACCTTACCTGACCTGGGGAGCCTGGATCCGCCGCAGCGACCCGCCGGGTATTTTTGCCGGAGAAGATTTCTATGTGTCGGCCTACATCGACTGGTACAACAGCGATGCCTCCGGCCTGTTCGGCGAATCCAGCAGTACCCCCGGCGGCACCTGGCGACTCAATGCTTCCACCGCTGACCACCGCTGGTTCCCGGATGCCGATGCCAAAGATAAAACCAACGAGATCCGCGATGTGTCGATCATCAACGGCGGCAGTTACTACTGGCCCAAGACCGACGGGGTCCGCAATCCGGCTCGCGAGCGTATCATGCTGACGGTCAACGATTCGCTCGATGCCATGCTGCCGAACATCCCCAACCCCACGCATAAATATTTGCAGGAAACGGTCAACGACGTCTGGTGCACCCGCCAGTGGTACATCCGCACCCTGCCGATGATGGATTATTTTGACCGGGAACTGGCCATGTGGCAGGAACTCAAACTCTACGGCGCGGACGAAATCAACATGCGTCTGCACGGCAATGTCAACCGCATGTACGCGCCGCGCCACAACGGCGATCCCACGACTTTCATCAAAAGTTTCACCGAACCGGCAATCGGCGGCGACGAAAAAATGGCGTGGTTTTTCAAAGAAATGAAAAACATGAACTACCGGATCGGTATTTACACCGACCACATGCTTTTGAGCTGCATGTCGGACGGTTGGGATCGCGACAAACTCAATCTGGACAGCAACGGATCCTGGCTCTACAGCTCCGATAACGACAAACAGACCAAGATCAGCCGCATGGTCGATCTGCAGAAAGAATACAACGCTATTTACCGGAAAAAGTTCGGCCCGACTTGCGCCTATCTTGACCAGATCACCTGCCCGCCCTGCTGGCGCTACACGGACTATGACGCGCGCACGCCGGATGCCGGAAAATTTTCGGCGGTCTACCGGGTGTTTGCCGAAAGTCTGCGCGCCGAAGAAGCCGATTTCGGCCCGGTGCTTTCCGAAGGCAAGACCCAGCTCTTTTTTGCCGGGATGTGCGACAGTTACGCCCAGCCGCAGAAGCTGAACATGTATCTGCTGCCCAACTTCAATCTGCGCAAACTGCACATGCTCAGCAACGACTGCGGTTATCATTTGAGCGAACTGGGGCTATTCAGCCACCGCAAAGATTCCGAGATCCAGGCGTACAAACTCTTGACTTACGAACACGCCTACGGCAACACCGGCCACCTCTCCGGGGTTTATGTCGAGCCGTACACGCCCGTACCCAACGTGGTTTTGCGCAGTTACTTTTTGATCCAGCCGGCGCAAAAGTATTATGCGCTGACCCCGATCAAGGCGATTTTATACAATGTCAACGGCAAACTCGTCAGCGTGGACGAAGCGATCAAAGCCGGTACGTTGAACAATAATCAGATCAAACTCGTTTACGAAAACGGCTATGAAGTGGCCGCAAACATGAATCCACAAAGCAACTTTGAAGTAACTTTGCACGGCAAAAAATATGTGCTGCCCTACTGCGGTTTTGCCGGGTCGCTCCCGGGTAAAGTGGAGTTCTACTCGGCGCTGAACAGCAAAGGCGAACGCACCAGTGTCATGCGCGAAGGCAATCTGATTTACGCGGTCAATCCGCAGGATATTGAAGAACTTTGCGCCAAACACGATTACGCTCTGCGCACCAAAGGCAAAACGCTGGAACTGACCCCCACACCTTATACGGCGGATGAAACCGTTTCGGTCAAAGTGCCGTTCAGCGGTAAAGCCAAAGTTACCGCGCTTGACCGCGCGGGCAAAACCCTCTGGAGCAAGATTGCCGACGTTAAAAATCAGCAAGTGGCAATCGGAGTGGAAAAAACCGCGTTCCGCTACCTGATCGAACAAAACTGAAACCGCAAAAGTTGACTGTACTTTACACTTCCCTGCTGATTTTTTCAAAAAAACCGGCAGGGAAGACTCTTTTACAACCTCCGGCAGTGGCAAAAAATATTATTGCATTTATATTTATTGCATTATTTTTTTTAAGTGCTATTTATGGAGTGGATCATGCAACTGGATCTTATCAGCAAAAAATACGGTTTATCGCCGGAAGTAACTGAATTTATGCAGCAATACGGCTATGATGCCGCCCGGCAGGATTTCTGCTGGCCGCTTGCGGAATTGGCCGGTGATCGTTTGGCACAGCGTTGCGCGGCGCTGGAGCTGACCGATGCTTTACCGGAGCTGGAAGCGATGTTATCGAAGACCAGTACAGACGAATCACTGCAAAGAGTTATACACTACATATTTTACTACTGGTACAAGCTCGATAATGCTTTGATCTACGGCTATAAACTGCCCGATCTGGAAGCGATGACCGGCGCGGAAGATGCCGGATTGCTGCACATGCTTATTGCCATTGCCGGGTGCGGAGCCATCGAAAAGAAGTTTGCCGCCATGCAGCTGCCGCCGGAATATGCCGCCGCGGCGCTCCGGCGCATCCCCGAAAACAGTACGGCCTATTTTCAGCAGTACAACCGCCGGGGTTTTCCCGAAAGCGGCCAGCATTGGATGCGCTTTTTTGTAGAGGGCAAACTCTTCCGGATCGGCCGTTTTGAGTATATGATCGAACCGCTGATCATGAAACTTCTCCCGCATGTGTATAAACACAGATCCAGTGGCCGGATCGTTGCGCTCTGCCGCGACGGCTGGCAGTTCAATGCCGAAGGTTTGATGTTGTGGCGCGATATTGCCGAAAAACCTTACTGCATTGCCAAACTGGAAGATCACGGCAGTTTTGTCCGCGGTATTCCCGTTGATCCCAATGGTTTTGCCGCAGTTGATACCATTATTGAACTGAACAAAAACGATTATGAGTTGCTCTGGAACGATAATGATTTTGTGCCGGATATGCACATTCCGCCGGGGGGCAACATGCATTTGGAACTCTGCCGTGAATCCTTATTGGCCGCGCAGAAATTTTTCCCGGAACATCTGGGCATGACCCCCAGAGCATTCGCCTGTTTTTCGTGGATCTTCAATCCGGATTTTCAGGACGTGCTGCCGGAATCCAATTTGAGCAAATTCATGCGCGAAGTTTATCTTACGCCGTTTTCCGGCAGTTCGCTGGCCGGATTGAGTTTTGTTTTCGGCAAACAGGATCAGGATTGGAGCCATTACCCGGCAGTAAACTCGCTGCAGCGCGCCTTTCATCAGCTGCGTAAAAACAACCGGCGGCTGAAAGAAGGCGGTATGTTTATCGAAGCAGCGGGGCTTAAAGAATTCGGCACTCAATTCTATCGCAATAACTACTGATCGCGGGGGGTGGGGGCGCTACGGCGGTCAACTTGCACGGTTCAAAAATTTCAGCAAATCTTTTTCCGGTGCTGTTGCAAAACTCTGAATAGTTTTGCAACAGCACCTTGTTTTTGTAGTAATTAAGCTCAAATATGTAACATATCCGGTTATTCTGCGTTATATTTTCACAGAAATCCCATAATTTCTTAACAATGGTGTTTTTGGACATAGTTTGAGCGTGGGTTCGCTTGAAAAAAGCCACCCCCTTTTGTCAAATCCTTGTTTTTGAGTTCAAATGTATTCAAAAATAAAATTCCATTTGTTTGGGTCCCGGCGGTGGCGGTTTGTTTGATTTGCTTTTCACTTTTTCACATGCCTTCAGCACGGTTTCCAAATTCAGAAAGTTCCACAATATGGCTCTGATAAGCGTGAATAACCTGTGAAAAGAATGTTTCCACTGATGCTTCCAGGCAATAAATCTTAACGACAGATATGTCAACAAAGCCGTCCATATTTGCCATTTTACGGCATTTTCGCTGGTTCCCAT
>SUWA01000106.1 GCA_015061695.1 Lentisphaerota bacterium | reverse complement strand
GCATCTGATCTTTCCTTTATTTTTTTGTTTGGTTACTAAAAAATAAAGGTCAGATGCACTTTTGTCAAACAACTCGTCCCATCACAAAATTTGGGACATTAACAAATAACAAGAGAAAGTTGCAAGAAATGAACTTTTTGATCACCGGTGGAGCCGGGTTTATCGGCGGACACTTGACCGCCGCACTGTTGAAAGCCGGTCATAAGGTAACAGTAATAGATAATTATTCTACCGGTTCTCCGCGTAATCTGGCCGAAGTCAGCAACGATCCGGCGCTTACTGTTTTGGAAGGCGATATACTTAATTACGACCAACTTGATGTGCTGGTGGAAAAAGCCGATGTGATATATCACCTTGCCGCCGCCGTAGGTGTGGAACTGGTCGTACACGATCCGGTGCGTACCATCCGCACCAATGTGGAGGGTTCGGGTCGGGTGTTGGAACTGGCAGCAAAATTCCGCCGCCGGATCATTCTGGCTTCGACCAGCGAAGTTTACGGCAAATCCAGCCATCCGGAATTTAACGAAAATGACGACCTGTTGATCGGTTGCCCGGTGCGTTCGCGCTGGTCATACGCCTGCAGCAAATTGCTCGATGAGTTCTATTTGATGGCCTACTACCGCAACATGGGGTTGCCCGGCACTGTGGTGCGCTTTTTCAATACCGTCGGGCCGCGTCAGACCGGTCAATACGGCATGGTGGTGCCGCGTTTTGTCAAAGCCGCGCTGGCGGATCAGACGCTGAAAGTGTATGGTACCGGCGAACAGAGCCGCTGTTTCTGCCATGTATTCGATACGGTGCGGGCTTTGGTAGCTTTGGCGGAATGTCCGGAGTCTATCGGTAAGATTTACAATATTGGCTCCACTCATGTGGTTTCGATCATGGAACTGGCGCAAAAAGTTATCAGCCAGTTGAACAGTGCGTCCAAAATCGAACTGGTTCCTTACGAACAAGCCTACGAACACGGTTTTGAAGATATGCTGCGGCGCAAGCCCGATACCCGGGCCGTGCAAACACTGCTGAACTGGCAGCCGGAACACTCGCTGGAAGATATTATCAACGATGTGGCCGCCGATATACGCAGCGGTTTGTAAGTCGGAGTTGACTGACCGGGAAGGGGCGTTATGGCAGATAACAGCGATACATTGGTGGTGCTGGTACACGGTTTTTGCCGTCATGGCAAAAATATGCAGTTCTGGCGCGAGCATCTGCAGGACGATTTTCCCAACATTGCAGTGGCCGATATGCCGGCCACCCACCGTTCTTTCCGGAGTTGTCTGGCGAGTTTGAGCCGCACCGTGGAGCTGGCCCGGCCGCAGCTGTACCGGCGGATCTGTTTTGCCGGACACAGTATGGGCGGTTTGCTTTTGCGGGAATTTCTGGCGGCCAATCCGCTGCCCAATGCCGATAAACTTGTTTGCGTCGGTACTCCGCATTACGGCTCCAAACTGGCTGATTGGGCGCTGCTGCTCGGTTTCCCTTACAGCGGATTGATCTGGCCGCCGTTGTGGGCTTTGCGTCCGGCGGCGCGGAAGCGTATCACCACGCCCAATATCCCCGGTTTGACGATCGGCGCTCTGGTCAGCACCAACAATGCGCACTGGCCGGGCAAAGTTTTTTTGAGCAGATCCGCCGATGGTCTGGTGGAGAGTTTTTCGGCCGAGGCGCCGGATGCCGATGCGATCGCTTACGTTGAAGCCCCGCATGACCCTATGCAATATGATTTGAAAACGGTTCAGCTTATCAGACAATTTTTCCTGCACGGTAATTTTGATCTTGAAAGCTGAATAAACTGCAAAATACTATCCGCAGCGGTCCCAAGCGCGTGTGTTATATTTTTTGAGTTTGTTTTAGGACGATTTTTCGGGACGGATCATAATTTTTTTGCTTGCAAAAAATCCATAACATGTTAAATTAACCTTGCAGTGTTTTATAAAAGTGTTAATTTTTTTGTTTTTATAACAGAAAATGTGTTCAGGAAAAGGATAAAGAAGTTATGAGTTTCCGAGTCAGTACTGCCAACTGGCAATGGCGTTACTTTGCCGCACCGCAAATACCGGATATGCTCGACTCAGTAGAAGGGTTTATCGGGCAGACATTGACTTTGCCGGATGGCCGGGTGCTGCAAAGCGTGCCGTTTGATTTTCCCGAAGGCGGGATAATAAATATGTATGACATCATGCCGGAATTGCCGGAAGTTTCGGCCCGGACGGTCGTGGTGGCCGAGTTTACGGCCGATGCCGACGGCAGTTTGTTCATTGGCTTTGGCGGCGATTGGAAGTGGACGCTGCGGTTTAACGGCCAGATGCTGCTGGATGCCAGAGTCCCGGCCAACAGCGAAGCTCCGGTAAGTTACAACAATCACGCGCAGGAGTTGGTTTATAAGCAAGGCCGCAATCAGTTGGTTTTTGAAATTTTCGGCGGAACTTACCGTCATCCGGGGATCAACGGCGGTATGGATATAGCTTTTAAGATAATCGAAAAAGCTCCGGCGCTGAAAATGGTCTACCCGCCGTTTGTGTCGTTCCCGGATGCACACGATAATGCTGTATCGGTGATCTTTGCGGCCAACCGGAAGACTCCGGCAGCAGTCGAATACCGTTTGTCCGGCAGCAGCGAATGGAATCGCGTGTATGACAATCTGGGCGGACAGATGCGCCATGACCGCGCGGTACACAGCATCCGGCTGGAAGATCTGCTCCCGGGGCGCGATTACGAGTATCAGGTGATATTGATCGACGACTTCCGGGCGCTGGAAGAGTTGCCGCAAGGCGTGCATAAATTCCGCTCCGCCGCCGGGGCCGGGCAGAAGTTCAGCTTTATAGCCACGGCGGATTTGCAGAATCCGGATACGCGTACTGAATATCTGGAAAATCTTATCGGGGATGATGCGCCGTTTGAAAATGACTTTTTTGCGTTTATCGGCGACCTTTTCTGGACGACCGATTACGATCGTTCGGTGATGGATGAGTTTATTGTGCCTTTTACCCGGATCGCCGGCGAAAAAATGCCGCTGGTGATGGTGCGCGGCAATCACGAAATATACGGCAAGCAGTCCAATCGCTACTTTGAATATTTTACGCCGCCATTCCCGTACCGGGAAGGTTACTACATGTTCAAGTGGGGCGATGTTTGCTTTATCGTGCTGGATTTCTGCGATGATGCGCCCAATGTGCCGCCGCCGTCGACCCGGCAGTTCCATGACTTTGAGCCGTACATAGCCGCCGAAGCCAAGTGGCTGAAAAAAGCGGTCAACGAGCCAATTTGCCGCGATGCCAAATACCGCATCGTTATGGCGCACGGTATTCCGCTGGGCGATGTGCAAAGCTATATGCCCGAACATGTGCGTCAGGTCATCGATCCGGTGTTCGGCGGCAAAGATCCGCTGGTCAGGATCCACTTGTGGATGGGCGGGCATATCCACCGGGCATTCCGCAGTGTGCCGCTGACCAACCGCTGCTGTTCGATGAAGCCGTTGGATGAATTGTCCAGTCCGCATCCGCCGATCGGAGTGAACTACAGCTTCCCGGTGGTGGTAACCGGCGGGCCTTACGTTGTGCCGGAAGAAAATATGCAGTTTACCAGTATCCGGGTGGAAGTTGACGCAGATAAACTCACAGTCAGCAGTTTTGACCGTTTCAACAAAGAGTTCGACTGTATAACGATCACCCCCGACGGCGTTTGCAGCGAAGTCCGCCGGGCCGAAGAATTCAAATGTTACGAATATTGATCATCGTAAGGAGCAGGAATCATGTTGAAAATAGCTTTTGATAAAGTTGACATCACTCCCGGCCCCGGCGGCTGGATCGGGATTTGCGCCAAACCCTCGCAGGTGCCGCCGCGCGACCCGTTGTTCGGGCGGTTGTTTCTGTTGGAAGATGATAATAGATCCACACTGGTGATCTCGCTGGATTACGGCGGGTTGTACCTCTCGGCTCACGATGATTGGCGTGCCGAACTGGCCGCCGCACTGAACATACCCTGCAATCAAGTCATACTGCATTGCGTGCATCAGCACGATGCGCCGTTTGTGGATTTTGAAGCAGTCAAACTTTACGATCCGGAACTCTCCTGGGCTTGGTTCGATAAAGTCAAAAGCGATGTAAAGACCGCAGCAATGGCGCTGAAAAAACAATTGCAGGAAGTCAAATCGCTCGGCTGGAGCGAAACGCGCGTATACGGTTATGCCTCCAACCGGCGGGTGCCGATGGAAGACGGTTCGATCGCAGTGCGTTTCAGCCGCTGCGGCGATCCGGCGGTCAAGAATAAACCGGTTGGCGTTATTGACCCCATGCTCCGGACGCTGGGTTTTTACGGTAAAGATGATAAATTACTGGCGGCGTGGAGTTTTTACGGAACTCACCCGCAGGTGGCCAATACCGGCGAACGGTTCGGCGCGGATGCCCCCGGTGAAGCCATGCGGTTGTTGGAGCTGGATCAGCCGGGCGTGATGCACTCGTTGTTCAATGGATTCTTCGGCAATGTTACCGCCGGTAAATATTCCGGCAGCGATCTGGAAGAAAATATCCGGGTGTTCGGCAAAAAACTGGCCGATGCGATCACGCTCAACACGCAGGCCATGGAAAAAGTCTCGGCCGGCAAGATTGAGTGGAAGCGCGAAGTTTTTAAATTCCCCGCCCGCTCTTTCAGTGAAACTGATTACGAACGCTTGAATAAACACCACTTTACGATCGCTCTGGCAATGCGCACTGCCACTGAATACTGCGAACAGCGCGGCAATGATTACGCGGTTGAAATGCTCGAAATCGGCGATGCCAAAGTGATCTTTGTCGATGGCGAACTTTTCAGCGAGTACGCTGTTTACGCTCAAAATCTGGCGGTGGATCAGAAACTGGCAGTCGTCGGCAACTGCGGCGACAGTTGCTTTTATATCGGTACGGCCGAAGCATTGAGCAATCCGGAAGGCTACGAAGTAAACAGCTTTTGCCGGGTGAAACCGGAGTTTGAAGATTTGTTCAAAGCAACCCTGCGGAAAATGCTTGTTGATTGAAATATCGCTCTGAAAATTGAAAAAATCCTGTTTTGTGCTATCTTATACAGATTTGTCTTTTATCTGTAAAACGAACAAAACGGGATTTTTTGATTTATGGCAACAGCAAAACGGGAACATTGGGGCAGTACCTGGGGATTTATTATGGCCGCAGCCGGTTCGGCGATCGGGCTGGGGAACGTGTGGCGTTTCCCTTACATTACCGGTATGAACGGCGGCGGCGCTTTTGTGCTGGTCTATTTAGGGTGTATTCTTTTGATCGGTCTACCGGTGATGCTTGCCGAGTTTGCCATGGGGCGGGCTTCGCAAAGCGATCCCATCGGGGCATTCAAACATTTCAGTCCCGGCAGCGAATTGATCAGCAAATGCTTTTCCGGGGTAGGGCTGGTGCTGGCGGCGTTGATCGCTGCATTCAGTCATAATTTCGGCTTGGCTTCGATCGTGGCTTTGGTCAGCGCAGCGGTTTGGAAATGGGGATTTGCAGTGGCAGGTTTTTTCTGTTCGCTGGTGGCTATGCTGATCCTTTCCTACTACGCAGTTATCGGCGGTTGGATTCTGATTTATTCCTGGGAGTCTTTTTCCGGCGGTTTGAGTTTTACCGGCACTGCCGAGGCTGAAAATCTCTTTGTGAATATTGCGACTAATGGCTGGATTTCCACCATCGGTATGCTTGCTTATATGCTTATTTGCGGCTTTGTCTGCTTTTTCGGGGTTAAAAAAGGTGTGGAACTTGCCAGCAAGATCATGATGCCGGTGCTGTTTGTATTGATTCTGGTACTGGTAGTACGTTCGCTTACTCTGCCCGGAGCAAACGCCGGGGTGCAATTCTTTCTGGCTCCTGATTTTAACAACCTTTCAGTCAAGGGCGTATTGGAAGCTCTGGGGCACGCGTTTTATTCTTTGAGTCTGGGTATGGGTATCCTGATCACTTACGGCAGTTATCTGCCGCGCGACCGCAATATATTCACTTCTTCGCTGTTCGTTGTGCTGTGCGATACTTTGCTGGCTATCCTTGCCGGTCTGGCGATTTTTCCGGCAGTATTTGCCATGGGTATGTCGCCGGAACAGGGACCGAGTCTGCTCTTCAAAGTTCTGCCGTGTACCTTTAACAGTATGCCCGGATCGCTGGGGTGGTTGTGGAACGGTATGTTCTTTATCCTGATGAGTCTGGCCGCTCTGACCAGCGGCATAAGTTTGTTGGAGTGTGGAGTTTCCACGCTTACCCAGCACACTAAACTGCAGCGGCGTCCGGCAGTGATAATTCTGACGGTGAGTATTTCGCTGGTGGCATTGTTGAGTGCATTCGGTGCGGCATCGTGGAAATACCTTATGCCGCTGAAAAATGTTATGGAGCGGGTGCTTGGTTCGGTCAAAGGCTCATTTCTGGATGAGCTGGACTATATTTGTTCCAACTGGATCCTGCCGCTGGATGGTTTGATCATTGCGCTCTTTGTCGGCTGGGTCTGGGGTGCAAGCAAGGGTGCCAAAGAGCTTTACACAGTTCGGCAGGGAAAGGATAATTATAATGATGCTAAATTCCTGCGCAAAGTTTTTGCTCAAAATATATCTGTAACTGTCTGGACATATTTTGTGCGTTTTATTGCGCCGCTGCTGGTGCTGCTGACCTTCCTTTTCTCTGCCGGAATCATCAAATTTTAATATACGATCGTTGATAAAAAAATACCTGTTGCAGTTTGCATTGCAACAGGTATTTTTTTTAAAACTGACGCTTCAAATGTCAGTATTGTTTGGCATTTTCTCATAAATTTGCTTTGAGGGGCAGCTGTTGGCATCATTATAAATGCGCTTCAAGACTTGTACGCCTTATTCAGCATTGTAGAGTTTGCGCATCCCAAGAGGGCATTGGCATTGCC
>SUWA01000105.1 GCA_015061695.1 Lentisphaerota bacterium | reverse complement strand
GCGCACTTCACGCAGTTTTGACAATTGTCAAAACTGCTCTTCACACCTTCACATCTTCACTCGATCAGCGTTCACGCTGATCGAACTGCTGGTCGTGATCGCCATTATCGCTATCCTGGCAGCAATGCTTTTGCCGGCACTTTCGGCCGCGCGCGAACGCGCCCGTAATTCCAACTGTATCAATAAGCTCAAGCAGATCGGGCTGGCTACGACCATGTATGCCGGCGATAATAAAGACTATCTGCTGCCGGCTTACGTTCATCAGGTCGATGCTGACGGGGTAGCTTACGGCAACGGTAATTCCAGCAGCTATTGCGGCCGTCAGGTACTGATCGCTAACGGGTATTTCAGCAACAGCAAACCGAGCAGTGCCGCCGAGCTTTTGAGTCAGCGCAAACTCTATTACCAGTGTCCGTCGGATTCGCAGAATTTTACCGATTCTCTGGATAGCTACAACATTTTGTGGCTGACTCCGGCCTACGCCAAGAGTCAGACCGTCTGGAATCAGGATGCCAGCTACGGCCGGGATATGATCAACGGCGTCTGCAATCCGGACAACACAACTAATATTGATGTCGGCTGCGACTTGAACAGCTATGAAAAAAGCAATCACCCCAATTCGGTCAACTTCCTCAAGATCGGCGGCCATGTGGCAAATATGTCGAACAAAGAGGTCAAGGCCAAGAGTTACAAGTGGGAAGCCGCCTGTTATAATCTGTGGGACGCCCGGTAAGTTCGAAGAGGCGTGACAGTGAAAAATTTTTACTGCTTTTTGCTGGCTTGTATGTTGCTGCTGCCGGTGGCAGGTTCTGCTGCTGACAGCGGTAAATTATCGGTGGTACAGACCCGGGAAAAGTTCCGGATCCTGCACAATGACAAGATCTTGCTGGATGATCTGCATGTGGCCGTCGGCAATGACCGTTTTGGAACAGCTCCGGAATTTGACGAAAAAATTCTGCCCGATGGCCGGAAGGTGTGGAACGTTTGGAGCCGGGACGAAAAGAGTCTGTTCCGGCTGGAACTGGCTTTGAGTCAGGATAGTAGAGAACTGGAAATAAGTTTTTCGGCCAGCACCAAAGCCTATGGCCGCACCGGCGCCCGGGTCGTGCGCATGGTCATGCCGTGGAGTGTGGCAAAGAACGCACGCTACCGTATGCTGCTGGATAATGGCCGGAGCTGGAACCCGGCCGAAGGAGTTTTTACGCCCGGCGAGATCAACTGGAACAAGCGCAGCCGCTTTACCGCTTTGAGCCTGGCGGATGGAAGTGATATTCTGCTGGACTCCAATCCGCGCGGGGCAGGGGACGAAAACAGTATGTACAGCCGAGGTGTGGTACGCGGTTTCAAGAGTGTTGCACCCAAAGCAGATGGGGTACACCTGGTCGGCGGCAGCAGTTTCGATAAAACCGGCGGCATGATCGCATTCAAAATGGTGATCCGGCCGGGTAAATTTGAAGATTACGACAAATTTCATGCCCTGAAATCGTTCAAATACACCCAGTCGCTCCCCTGCGAAAGATCTTTCAGTTTCGGTGCGGAACGTACCGGCAAAAACTTTATCCATGCCGATGATCAGCTCTTGAGCGGAAAAAATCAGTTCGGCTGGCAGAGTTCCTGCAATTTGACCCTGGTCAGATCCGGTTTGCCGGGGATGTATTACTCGGGCGTTCGCGGCAGCGATAATGCTTTTGTAATAAAAAATTTACGCAATGGCTTGCATCTGGTAACAGTAAATATCGGCAACTGGAGCGGAGCGGAAAATGATTTTGTTATCAACTGCAATTACGGTCAGGCAGTATCGCCGCCAATCAAGGCTGCCCCGCGCGAGGCTGTAAGCGTGATACTGCCGTTGTGGGTCAAAAATAACCAATTGGAAGTGGCTTTTAAGGGTAAATTTGTCGTTTCCGGTTTGAGTACTCAACTGTTGACAGCTCCGGCGGAAGATTTTACCATGGAGCGGAACTTCTGGGTAACGGATGGTTTTGAACCCGGTGTGATCTACCGTAACAGCGACACCGGCAAAAAAATGTCGTATCCGGTGGCGATCGACCGCTTTGAAATGGTTGAACCGGGCAAGGAAACCAGCGGCACTTTGCGCGATCCGGCGCAGAAAACGCTGCCGGTCGGCGACTGGGACCGCAAAGAACTGCAGTGGCGCGCCACCATGCGTATGAAGCATTTGAGCAGTAACGCCGGATCGCTTTTTGAGTACGATGATGAAAAAGTTTTTCAGCAGTTTGCTGACGAAACCCGTGCGCAGAAAACCAACGGTTTGATCTTGAGCGGGCTGCACTCGCGCCACACTTATCCGGAGCAGGAAACGCGTTCGCTGGCGGCGATCAAACGTATGGCCACCTGGGCGCATAAAAACGATATGCGGCTGATCGACCACCACGATGCCACGCTGGTATGGAACGATGGCTCCGGCTTCCGCGTACTGGTCGAGCGTTCCGGCGAAACGGTGCGCAATATCAATGGTCTGGTGCCGTCGCCGCAGTTTTGCATCATGAATCCGGAGTTTCAGGCGGCTTACACAACTTATCTGGAAAAACTCATGCAGACCGGTATTGACGGCGTGATGATCGACGAACTCTATTTTTATTCGTTCGGCTGCGGCTGCAGTCATTGCCGGAAAGCGTTCTATCTTGATACCAACTGGCAGCTGCCTTTGAACGAAACTGATGAGCGTTTGTTCAACAAAAAATCTCCGCTCTGGCGGGTCTGGCTGGATTGGCGCAAATACAAATGCGCCCAAATCCGTTACGAATTGCGGAAAAAACTGGAAAAATCACGCAAAGATTTTTCCATGCTCTGCTACACGACTCATTACGGTTTTACCTCGGAATACAGCAGCATCATATCCGGGACCGATATTATTAATTTAGGCAGTTCGGTGGACTTTTTCGGTACCGAAATAATGCCCCGCAATCAGCTGGCCAATCAACGGCAGCTGCCGCCGCTGCGCAAGATGTACAACTCGCTGCGTATAGCTTACAATACACCCATTTTTGCCTGGGTGTACAGTTCGAATTGGGATGACTTTTACTTTGGCTGGGCCGTTTGCAATATGCACAATCAGGAAGCGGCGTTGATGTCTTTGCCCAAAACACCGCACGGCAGCGATTACGATAAGTTTGCTCCGCCGCGGAATATGAACCGGCTGGAGGCGCAGCCGGTGGCCAAAGTGGCACTGCTCTTTTCTTCCGCCAGCCGCGACTGGAATCAGCTTATGTCGGTCCATGCCGAAATGCTCGGAATGGCGCAAACGCTTGAAGAGTTGCATATACCTTATGAGTTTATTACCGAAAGAAGCCTCAAGCCGGACGTTTTGAACAAATACGATGTGCTGATGGTCGGCTCCAACGCCTGTTGGTCGGAATCCGGAATCGCTGTGGTCAAAGAGTTTGCCCGCAACGGCGGTACAGTTCAGCTGGGTGCGCCCGCCGGCAGATTTGATTTGCGCGGGAACTGGCGCGAAAAAGGCGGTTTTGCCGATGTGTTCGGCTGGGAACTCCGCCGCAATGGCGACAAGATCAAAACGCTGTGGGTGGATGGCAAAGAGTATATAGCCAATTACAATCAGGGATTTATCCGGCCGCAAGTAGCGCCCATCCCGGAAACGATGAATTCCGGCAGAGAGATCGTACAGATCGGACAGCAGATGTGGCCGCTGCTTTACGAAAAATCTTACGGAAAAGGCAAATTTTATCTGCTGCCGATGAACTTTTTTGCCCAGCTCTATGCGGTGGAACTCGATAACCGGATGGTCAACCGTTTTCAGCGCAACGACAAGCTCGCCGCGCTGGGACAGCGTCTGCTCAAACGTATGATCGGCCCAGCGGCCTATTGGCAGATCGATGCGCCGGAAAAGGTTCTGACGACCATCTACCGCCAGCAGAATAAATACGCAGTGCATCTGCTCAACGGTACCGGCGGCGGCTGGAAACTCAATCAAGCGGTAAACAATACTATTGCATCTGATCCGTATCCGGCGCTGCTGAAAGATATAACCTTTACTCTGCCGGTCGGAAAAACAGTGCAGAAAGTCTATGCTGTATCACCGGACTTTGAAGGCGAAAAATCGCTTGAATTCAAGTTTGATCCGCAGAGTAAAAGTGTAAAAGTAACGCTTCCGGCAACATTGCTGAAGGTCTACACGATCGTCTGGATCGAGTAAACTCTCCCTGCCGCATGGCGGATAATCAGCCATTTTCAGGAATACAAGCCTTTTTGACGCTTTTGGTTCAATAATTCCTGCAGTATGGGGTCAGGGAAGTCGTTTATGAGCTTGCCGCCGGCGCTTTGGATCGTGTTCCGGTAGTGGTTCAGTAAAGCATCCGGGGGGATCCAACTCGGCTTTTGGATTTGGCAGTGCAGAGAAAGGATTATATCCTGTGCCATGGTGTTGTAGTAATTTTCCAGCTGGATACCGGTTGCCGGGCGTGAATTTGCGCTCCACAGATGCATGGAGTTGACGATCACGCTGCCGGTACGCGGGTAGTTTGAACACATCAGATTCCACGGGTCGCCGCCGGAAAGCTGGTCGCCGGAGGTCCGGAAGTCGCTGCGGAACAGTACCGATGGTATATCCAATGCTTTGGCAAAACAGAACTCGACCACGGTGCCGGAATCAAGTTCTGTGCCATCCATGCACGCTAAAAAGAGATCACTTTTTATCAGCATAGCCAGATCCTGATTGCGGATACTGCAAGCGTTGCGATCCGAATCGGCACATTCAATGGTTTGCGGCAACAGCACTTTGATTTGACCGGATGACTGACGCCCGATGGCTTGAGCCAACAGCAAATTGCCGGTCAATGCCTTGTGGTCGAACAAGGCTCCGCCCAGATAAAGCGAATAGATTTTTTGAGTCATAGCTGATCACTTCCCCATTACGGGCAGCGGCGGAACTTTACCGTTGGCGGGCAATGTCCCGCGCGATACAACTCTGCCCTGCGCATCGCGGTAAGTTACCTGCTTGCCGGAAACCGTGGCGCTGCCTACACTGCGCCCGGAGGCGTCGCGGTAGATGGTGCGGTTGCCCGAAGTCGTGGCACGGAGACTGACTCTGCCTTGAGCGTCGCGGTAGATCGTTTGATTGCCGGAAACCGTGGCACTGCCGACACTGCGCCCGGAGGCATCGCGGTAAGTGGTGCGGCTGCCCGAAGTCGTGGAACGGCCCGTTACCCGGCCGGATGAATCCCGATAGGTCGTCTGATTGCCGGAAACTGTGGCACTGCCGGTACTGCGCCCGGAGGCATCGCGGTAAGTGGTACGTTGGGGCGCGGCCGCCAGCGTGAACCCGATCATAAAAAGAGCGATCCAACCGATTTTTTTCATCTTTCACCTCCGTTATGGTTGAACGGTCAAGTCAAATAGGGATTGGTTTGCTTTTCGTTGCTGATGGAAGTTCGCGGGCCGTGGCCGGGATAAACGAGTGTATCCTCCGGCAAAGTCAGCAGCTCGCTGCGGATGCTTTTTTCGAGCGCGGCAAATGATCCGCCGGGCAGATCGGTGCGGCCGACTGAACCGGCAAACAATGTATCGCCCGAAAGCAGCATTTTGCGTTCCGGCCAGTAAAAACAACAGCTGCCGGGGGTATGCCCCGGAGTGAACAGGACTTTGACATCGGTCAACGGCCAGACATTCGTTACCCGCGGCAGATTTTCCACCGGCGGCAAATAGGGCAGAATGTGGTTGTCCGGACTGTTGTAGAGCAGATCGTCGCCGGAAGCCAGATAAACAAATTCGGCATTAAGAGTCGAGTATACCTCCGGCAGCGCTCCGATGTGGTCTACATGCGCATGAGTCAAAAGTATGCCGCAGCGCTTGAAATCAAAACTGCGGGCCGCACTCAAGATCAGATCCGCATCGCCGCCGGGATCGACCACCAAAAGCAATTCACTTTTTTCGTCGTAAATAAGATAACAGTTTACCGCCAAAGCGCCAACGGGGATCATCCGGAAGTTTTCCATATTCAAACCGCCTTTTTCTGGGTGTTGGAGTTGTAGTTGTGCCGAAAACGCTCCCTTGGCAGCTGCAAGAGATGCGCTTCGATCCTTTTGAGAACTTTTGAATGTATCTCCTTGAAAAAAAAGAAAGCAGGTTTTATTCGTCTCAGCGGACTACTTACAATAAGGCCTCGCGGCCCCGATGCATAACTTGTTCCGAGATTGACCTGCTTTCTGGGGGTAATATAGCAACGGTTTTTTTATTATGCAAATCGACAAAAGTACATTATGGCAACTTTTTTTCAAAAAAATTCATTTCAGGACTTGCAAAATGGGAAAAATAGGGTAATATAGGTAGATGTAGGAGCGATTAGGAGCGTTTAGGAACAATAAGGGTGCAATCCGGAGCGTAACAGCAAGATGGAAAATGAAGAACTGTTTTTTTGCGGTGACTTCAAACACGCGCTTGACCCGCAGAACCGTGTAACCTTGCCCAGTGCATGGCGCAGCGGTGATGGCGGGCCGCATCTTATTTTGTTTCCCGGACGCGACCGGGATCTGCTGCTGTTCCCTTACAGCATGTTCCGGGAGTTTCTTATACGCGCGCGCTCAAGTGCGCTGGCGAACGGCGCCGCGCAGCAGGCGTTGGCCCAGATCGGCCGGGTGGTGCGCGATATCCGGCCGGATAAACAGGGGCGCATCAAGCTCGAAAAAGAGATGCTCGAGGCCATCGGTGTGGATGATAAACTGGTGATGGTCGGGGCGATAACCCATATAAAACTCTGCGCACCGCAGAATTGGAATCCGGTGGAAATCGGCGATGCCAGCGTGTTTCTGGATGAAGTCAATAAACTCAATTCTGCCGACGGCAACGCGTTTGCTGATTTGTTGAGCAAACTGGCCGGCAAGGGGAATTGAGCTATGACGTCTGGCAGCGATCAAAGGTGGGTGCATATACCCGTGCTGGCCGGTGAGGTCGTGGAACTGTTGAGCGCGGTCAAGCCGCTGAAGCGTCTGATCGACGGAACTCTGGGCAATGGCGGCCACAGCCGGATGCTGTTGGAACAG
>SUWA01000104.1 GCA_015061695.1 Lentisphaerota bacterium | reverse complement strand
AGGGGTTCTTTTCATCGGCTTGACCGACCTGGCCATGCTGACCGGGCGCAGTTTGTTCCACGCCGGTGATAACGAGCATATCTTTCTTGAGTTCATCGCTTTTTACCGCGACAATAACATTGTTGCTGATGCCGACAGTTACTTTGACCGGACGGGCCTTGTCGTTTTCTTTTACCCAGATCACCCCTTCGCGGCGGCCTTTGACTTCGGGGGCGGCGGCGATTTGCAGCTCTTCCGGCGGAGTGTAGCGCAGGGCGCTGACCGGCACCGCCAGCGTGTTGCGCTCTTCGGCGCGGATGAATTTGACGTTGGCCGTCAGATAGGGTATAAGCTTGCCATCGGCATTGTCGGCATTGACTTCCACCACATAAGTTACCACGTTGCTGGAAAGAGTGGCGTTGAGCCGCAAACGGTTGACCACACCGTGAAATTCAGTATTGGGGAAGGCATCGCAAGTGAATACGACTTTCATGCCCGGCTTGATCGCGCCGACGTCAGCTTCGTTGACCGACACCCATACCTGCATTTTTTTGAAATCGCGTGCCACCAGAAAGATGCTCGAGGCCGTCTGATTGGATACCACCGTCTGCCCCACGCTTACCCGGCGGTCGATCACCACACCATCCACCGGCGAAACGATCGTACAGTACTCCAGATTGCGTCTGGCTTTGACCAGTGCGGCTTCGGCAATGGACTTCTGGGCCTCGGCCTGGGCCTTTTGGGCTTCGGCCTGGGCCTTTTGGGCTTGAGCCTGGGCCTTTTGCGCCTCGGCTTGAGCCTGCTGGGCGCGGACTTTATTGGTTACAGCTTTGGTGGTGTTGAGCGCGGCCTGATAGCTGTCGTAATCGCTGCGGGTCATGGAGCCTTGCGGATAGAGTTCCTGCGCACGGGCCCAGTTGTTCTGCGCCAGCGCCTCGTTGGCAATGGCTTCGGCGATCGCAGCATCGGCGCTTTTGAGTCCGGCCTCGGCACTCTGGATCGCGGCCTCGGCACTCTGGATCGCGGCATCGGCATTTTTGATGGCCGCATCGGCTTGCTTGATCTGCGCTTCGACTTCCTGCAGTTCGGCTTTGTAGGTTACATCGTCGATCTGCGCCAGGATCATGCCGGCAGTTACGCGCGAACCGTAATCAACGACGTTGCCGTCGGCATCTTTGCCGAAACTCATGATCTTGCCGTTGACCTGCGCGCCGACGTTGATCAATTCTTCCGGCTCCACGGTTCCGGTGGCGGCAATGGTGCGCTGAATGGTGGTGCGCACCACCGGTTCGGTTTTGAACTTGATTTGATCGTTCTGATTTGATTCAGTCCGGAAAAACACGAAATATACTGCCGCAGCTGCCGCAAGAACAATGAGTGTAAGCAGGGGTTTGATAAAATTTTTCAGTTTCATATTTTCACCTTATTTATTCTGTGCGATCGCTGTATCTTTTTCGGGCGTAAAGGCGTAAATGGCCGCATCGAGCTGGGCTTTGGTATTGGCAATATTAACTACGGCTGTGGCCAGATTATTCTGGGCCTGAACCAGATCGCGCTCGGCTTCGTTCAAACGGGTTACGAGAGCGGTACCGGCCTTATACTCGGTTTCCACCAGATCGCGGGTCTGTCGGGTCAGGTCGCAGATCTCTTTTGCCAGCCGGGCCTGTTCGATGCTGGAACGGTGATTTTCGAACGCGCTCCGGACATCGGTGATGACCGTCAGATAAGTCTGATAAAGCATGTAATCGGCGGCCGAAACATTGGCTTGAGCTGCTTTGACATTAAAGTAGTCCGAAAAACCGTTGAACAAGTTCCAGTTGATCGTCAAGCCGTAGCTGAAATTCCCCGAACTCGACCAGTCATGACCGGTGCCGGTGCTGTCGTGGGTTATGCTGCGGCCGTGGGTGTAACCCCAGGCAAAATCCGCCGTGGCGGTCGGGCCGAATTTAGCCAGCGATCCGTAAAACGCGTAGTGCAGCGCCTTTAACTGTTCACGGGCGGCTTTCAGGTCGGGCCGGTTGGCAATGGCTTGATCCAGATAGAGTTCAACATTGGCCGTATAGTTGCTTTCCGGCATTTTTACCGGCGGGAATTTGACCGTATCGGGAATGGTTCCATCGGTCAGACCCAGGCATCCGGCCAATACATACAAATTGGCTTTGATCGTATAGTCGATTCTGACCAGATCCAGCTGGCTGTTGCGCAGAGTTACCTGAAAGTTCAACACATCGCTTTTCAATCCGGTACCGGCTTTGTACTTGCGTTCGGCATCTTTGAGCATGGTTTTGCTGTACTCTATCTGCGCCAGAATGATCTCTTTTTGCGCGTAGGCCAATTGCACATCGTTGTAGGCATAAGCAGTGGCCCGCAGCAGCAGGCGTCTGGCATCGTCCACGTTGGCTTGGGTCTGACGGAGCGTGTGGCGGGCGTTAAGGATATTCATTTCGCGCGCCAGACTGTCGAAAATCAGCCATTGCCCGGAGAGTTTGGGCGCGTAATTATCGCGCTGACTGCGGGTGTAGATATGATTGTCGGCAGCGTAGATCTTGCCGAAACTCTGCGATATGCTCATGCTGGCATTGAGCGTGGGCGCGTAGTTGGAAAATTGCTGATAGTAACGCGCCCGCGCCGAATCAATGGAAAATCTGATACTCAAAAAATCCGGATTGTTGGCCAGCGCCAACTCCTGCGCCTGAAGCAGAGAAAGTTCCTGCAAGCCCTCCGGCAGCAGCTTTTTTTCTCTATCCTGCAGCCGGGTGTAGCTGGAACTGTCCACCGCCAGCGGCGGCCGTTGGTAGTTCAAACATCCGCCGGTCAAAATGGTCAGCGCCGCTGCTGCGCTGCCGCAGCACATGCTCATGAAATAAAACTTTTTCACTGAATACCCCTCCTGATAAAATAAAAAATGCTTTTTCTGACTAATATAATGCATTTCATGAGCAAAATATTGACCTTAAAATGCAGAAAAAGTCCGGTTGGACATGCTTTTATAAATGCCTGACCGGCTGAAAATGATATATCGCAACCTTTTTTATGTGCAAGCGTCTATAAAATACGGCCAGTTGCGATCACTCTGGTCTGGCGCATATATGCGCTCAAAAGCACCTTAAACAAGGAGGATTTATGGACAATTCCAACAAAAAGTTAGGCGCGCTGGCATTGAGTGCGCTGGTCGTCAGCGCCATGATCGGCGGCGGGATCTTCAGCCTGCCGCAGAATATGGCTCAAAGTGCCGGATTGACCGCAATATTGATTGCATGGATCATTACCGGGGTCGGGATGTTTTTTCTGGCCAACACCTTCCGGTCGCTGGCTGAAGCCAAACCGGATGCCGCCGCCGGTATCTACATGTACGCCAGGTTGGGATTCGGCCGTTTTGCCGGTTTTCAGATGGCATGGGCATACTATTTGAGCAATGTATTCGGCAATGTCGGGTATGCAGTGCTGCTGATGGATGCACTCAATTACTTTTTTCCCGGCACGTTTACCGGCGGAAACAATATTTACTCGATCATCGGTGGTTCGGTGGTGATCTGGGTAATGTGTTTTCTGGTCATGCGCGGCACCCGGCAGGCATCGTCGATCAATATTATCGGTACGGCGGCCAAACTTATCCCGATCGTACTGTTTATTTTAGTCATGCTGGCGGTGTTCCGCTGGGGATCTTTTTCAGCAGCGTTTTCGGAAAAAGTTGCCGGCAGCAGCTCCGGCTCGCTCATGGGGCAGGTAAAATCCACCATGCTGGTAACGTTGTGGGCGTTTATCGGTATTGAAGGCGCGGTGGTAGTGTCGGGCCGGGCCCGCAATCAGCGCGCAGTCGGTTTGGCTACAGTGATCGGTTTTGCGGTCTGTCTGACGATCTATGTACTGCTGTCGGTAACGCCGTTCGGTCGTATGAGTCAGAGCGAACTGGCCAACTTGAGCAATCCCTCTACAGCGCCCATCCTCTCAAGCGTGGTGGGTTCGTGGGGCGGCTGGGTGATGAATCTGGGCGTGATAATCGCTTTGTTGACCTCGTGGCTGGCGTTTACCATCATGGTTGTGGAAATACCTTATCAGGCGGCTAAAGACGGTACTTTCCCCAGAATATTTGCGCACGAAAATGCTCATGGTGCGCCTGATACTTCGCTTTGGATCACCAGTTTGCTCATGCAGTTGGCCATGATTTTTGTCTACTTTGCCAACAATGCCTGGAACACAATGCTTTCCATTACCGCCGTGATGATCCTGCCGCCCTATCTGGCCAGTACAGCTTATTTGTGGAAACTCTGTGCCCGGCGGCAATTCCCGCGCGGGCTTTCCGTCAGCCGGGTCTTTGGTATGCTTTGCGGCGTTTTGGGTACAGTGTATGCATTGTGGATGATCTATGCCGCCGGGTTGAACTATCTGGCTATGGCGTTCTGGTTCATGGCGATCGGTATAGTTGTATTCATCTGGGCACGCAGCGAATCCCGCCGGCGCAACGACCGCACCGATATACCCGAACGCTATTTTTCCACTCCGGAACTGATCGCCGTCGTGCTGATCCTGGCAATCGCACTGGCTGCACTGGTCTGGCAGACCGGCGAGGTCAAACCTTTGGAAAGAACTTTACACAAATGGTCGCAGCAAGTTGATACAAATATTGAACAATTTGAAGAACAGGAAGCTGGTTTATAATGAACGAATTGAATTCATACCGCGTTTTGATCGTGGAAGATAATCTGGTTCACAAAAGTGATGTGATGCGTATGGCCGTCAACCGGCTGGAAAATGCCCTCAAACAGCGGCGTATTGCCGTGTTGCGCGCCTATTCATTCAACGATGCGGCCCCGCTGGCGGTTACGGATATGGATCTGGACTGTTTTCTGATTTCCAGCGACATGAGTCCGGAACGCAGCGGCGACTCCCACGCCGTAAGATTGCTGCGCAAGATCAATCGGCACCAGAAAAAAGTACCGGTCTTTATGTTGTGCGACCGGGAACGGCTGAACGAAGCGCTGGCGCCGGAAGTATTGAGTTTTTCCAGCGAACTGATCTGGATCTTTGAGGACAGCCCGGACTTTATCGCCGGCCGGATCGCCGCCGCGATCGAACGCTACCGGCAGAAACTGCTGCCGCCGCTGATGCAAGCGATCTGGCAATACAACGAATCGCAGCACGAATACTCATGGGCCGCTCCCGGTCATCAGGGCGGGATCGGTTTTACCAAAAGTCCGGCCGGAAAAAAGTTTTTTGATTTTTACGGCGAAAACCTCTTCCGGACCGATACCGGGATCGAACGCTCCAGCATCGGCTCGCTGCTGGATCACTCCGGAGCGTTTGCCGAGAGCGAAAAACTGGCGGCCAAAACCTTCGGTTCGGATGTATCTTACTCGGTCATCGCCGGAACTTCCGGCAGCAACCGCACCGTTATGCAGTCATGTCTGTCGCCGGGCGCAGTGGCGGTTTGCGACCGCAACTGCCATAAATCCATTGAACAGGGGTTGATCCTTTCCGGTGCAACTCCGATTTACATGACTCCCAGCCGCAACTGTTACGGTATCATCGGCCCGGTGCGCCGCAGCGAAATGACTCCGGAGGCTCTGACGGCCAAGATCCGCGACCTCAAAGGATCGTTCGATGCATCAAAGGGCGCCGCTTACGCGGTACTGACCAACTGCACCTACGACGGCCTTTGCTACAATGCGGCCAAAACCGAAGCCGAATTAAGCAAAAGTGTGGATATAGTCCACTTTGACGAAGCATGGTATGCTTATGCAAGATTCAACAGCATGTACAAAGATCATTATGCCATGCGCGGCGATCCCGCGCGCCACAGCGGCGCCACGGTTTTTGCCACTCATTCCACGCACAAACTGCTGGCCGCGCTGTCGCAAGCGTCTTACATCCACATAAGGCAGGGGCGCAGAGTCATGGATTTCAGCCGGTTCAATCAATCCTACATGCTGCACTCCACGACTTCGCCGCTCTATCCGATTTGCGCTTCCAACGATATTGCCACGGTGATGATGAAAAACAACGGCGAGTTTCTCACCCAGGAGGTCATCGACGAAGCGATCGACTTCCGGCAGGCGCTGGCCAGACTGCACAACTATTACGCTGGCAAGGGGTCGTGGTTTTTCAAACCGTGGAATCCGCCCCATGTAACTGACCATAAAAGTAACGTGGTTTATGACTTTGCCGAAGCGCCGCGGGAACTGCTGCGCCACGATCAGCGCTGCTGGTTTCTGGAACCGGGGGCGGCGTGGCACGGGTTCAGAGATCTGGAAGAAAACTGGGTGATGCTTGATCCGATCAAAGTAAGTATTCTGGCGCCGGGCATGGCCGAAGACGGTCATTTTGAGTCCGAAGGCGTACCGGCGGTGCTGGTGGGCGCTTATTTGTACAATGCCGGCATCGTGCCGACCCGGATCACGGATTTTCAGCTGATGTTTCTCTTTTCCATGGGCATAACCAAAGGCAAGTGGAGTACTCTGCTCAATGCTTTGATCAAGTTCAAGCAGCTTTATGACAACAATGCTCCGATGGAGGATATTTTTCCCGAACTGGTCAGCCAGTACCCGGATTTCTACCGCTCCATGGGCTTGCGCGAGCTGGGCAACCGCATGTTCTGCTACATCAAACGTGAAGAACCCAACGCCAAACTCAATGAGGCATTCAACACTTTGCCGAAAATGGAAATGCTGCCGCGCGAAGCCTTTATGAAAATCGTGGCCAACGAGGTCGAAATGGTCGCCAGTGAACACCTTTACGGCCGGATCGCCGCCAACAGCATCATACCCTATCCGCCGGGCATACCCATGCTGATGTCCGGCGAAAACTTCGGTAATGCCAACAGTCCGCAAATAGCTTATCTGAAGAGTCTTATAACTTGGAACAAGCAATTTCCCGGCTTTGAACACATTACCGAGGGTGTGGAAATTCGTAACGGCAACTGCTATGTAATGTGCGTAAAAAAGTGATCTGCGTTTTGAGTTTTCAGCGTTAAAAACAATCGGGGGTGTTGCAAAACTCTGAATAGTTTTGCAACACTTTTTTTGTAGTAATTAAGCTCAAATATGTAACATATCCGGTTATTCTGCGTTATATTTTTGCATTTTCTTATAAAATTGCTTTGAGGGGCAGCTGTTGGCATCATTATAAATGCGCTTCAAGACTTGTACGCCTTATTCAGCATTGTAGAGTTTGCGCATCCCAAGAGGGCATTGGCATTGCCCTCCTGGACCTCCCTTGCT
>SUWA01000103.1 GCA_015061695.1 Lentisphaerota bacterium | reverse complement strand
CCGGCAAACTGCCCTCTCATGCGTTCGCGGCCCTGACCCGTCTTCGCATTGCTACGCCGCGGCAAGCCGGGCTTTGCGGCGTTCCGCCGCATGAGCTGTTGGCAAGCTTCATTGTGTTGCAAAACTCTGAATAGTTTTGCAACAGCCCCATAAAAAAAACGCTGTTCTCATCCGTTGATGATGTCAACGCCATCAACCTTCTGAAGCTGAAAAGGCTTTCTCCATATCAGCATATTGCTGAAGCATTTTTTCGTATTTACTGCGATTTTCCGGTTGCGGCAATATGACCGCTTGAGCGGCACAGAACTTTCGGTAAAGTTCCTCCAGTTGCCAGCCATCTCCGGCGGCCGCCCGCAACGCCGCCCCCAAACCGGATGAATCAGACACACTGATGATTTCCAGCTCGACTTGAAAAACATCGGCCAATATCTGCCGGAACGCTTTACATGCCGATGCACCTCCGCTTAACCGGATCTTTCTGACCGGATCTTTCAAATAAGCGGTATGCAGTTTCATACTCAAAGCCTGCGATTCAAGCAAGGCTCTGGCCGCCACTCCCGGTTCCACATGTTTTATATCAAAGTTATATTCAACGTGCGGCTTCAACACCAGCGGCGTGGATTCCAGTTGATAATACGGCAGCATCAAGTTGCCCGCAGCAGCCGGTGCGGCAGCGGCCACAGCGTCAAACGCATTCCAGCTCAAAGCCAAACTTTCGCGCATGGCATCGCGGGCCAGCGACCCGTTGGAAAAACAGATCAAACTCATAAACCCGCCGGCCGGATTGCCCATTATATGCCCGTATCCGGCCGGATCAAGCTCAAATTCACGCATCGGCGCAAACAGTGTGTCGCTGGTGCCCAGACTTATACCGACCACACCGGGCTGCGAACAACCGCTGCCAATCAAACTTGAAGGGTTATCGCCGCTGAAAACGATCACCGGGATACCGGCACGCAAGCCGTATTTGGCAAAATATTCCGGCAGCTTTCCGGCAATTTGATTGCCCGGCAAAAGCTCCGGCAGCTTTTCCGGCAATCCCGGCGCGGTGAATTCAGAAATTTCCGGATCGAACTCCAGTGTTTTCAGGTTCAATAAATTCATACCGGCACCATCCCCGGTATCGACTGCTGCCCTTCCTCCGGTCAGCAAAGCACAAATAAAACTGCTGACCAGATGAATTTGAGCCGTATTGTTATACGCCTCGGGATGATTTTTCCAAAACCGGCGGATCTGCGGCCCGGTAAAGCGTTCAGTAGCCATGCTGCCGGTCAACTGCTGGATCGCCGGACCGAATCTGCCGGTCAGAACCCGGCACTCTTCAACTGTGGAGCGATCCATCCAAATGGGCGAAAGCTCCCGCGCCAACGTTCCGGAGATTTGTTCCGATAAACTCTTTTCCGGCACGAGCTTACTAAATATGTCAGCTGATCCCGCGCGCAAATAAACCGAGCCATGCTGCTGACCGGCTCCGGAAATCGCGCCTATGCGTTCCATTGGCACTCCGGAATCCACCAGACGCTGCAGCAAAAGTTCCAAGCCATCCACCCACATCAACGGATTGGCTTCTTTCACTGCCGGGTCCGCGTTTTCCACATAACCATTAGGAGCATTGTAACGCTTCAGATCTTTGCCGTAATTGACAGCAGCTTCGGCCACGATCCGGCCCGCGGCGGGATCAATGACAATGCCTTTAACGCCCTGTGTACTTGAATCGATCCCCAAATACAACATAAACTACTCCCGGTCAGCGCGTGATTTTTACTTCAGGCAGATTGCACATATCGCGGATGCTCTGCAAATCCGCCGATGATTGCGAAGCATACACACCGGGGGTCTTGATCCGATCGGCCAGTTCCAGAGCCATAGCCAGTGCCGTGGTGCAATCCACAATAAACTGTTTGCGGGAGTTCACCGCATCCTGCGGAGTACCTTCGCTGCGCAGCATGTGGCAATCATATTCGATCACGCCCTGCCATTTCAACTGTTTCAGGGCATAAAACATCATCACCGTTTCTTTCAAACCTTCCGGGCCGACCAGCGGCGGAAAATCGTTATCGAACTGCGCTTTGATCTGACTGCCGAAGTGGATGAACTTCAATTTGTTCAGACTTATCAAATAACTTACCGTCATGACCGCATTCATCAGTGCCATGCTTTCGTGCTGCAGCAATTCGGGGTTCACGCCCCAGAAATCCGGTTTCTTGAGCTTGCCGCAAATAAATCCGGCCGCATGACCGCTGGTCGGCAGAAACATCTGTCCGCGCGGTTCATTGGGCTTGGGTTCAACGGTGGCGCCAAGGTAGTTGGTCATTTTTTCTTTTTCGATGTAATCAGTAACAAAATCCAATCCGGCGGCCAGATTTTCGTACACCTGATCCCATTGGGTTATTACCGGAACCTCAAAACCGTCGCGGGCCACCCAGTAGACAAAGTATTTGGCATTGAAAAACTGCCCGATACGCAAGGTACGGGCCACTTTCATCTGTGCCAGACGGCGGATCTCCGGATCGGGATTGCAAAGGCCGCCGTCGCGGAACATGCTGTGGCCGTGCAAATTAGTAATGGAAGAGTTGATTTCCAAACCGGCTTCATCCAGTACAGCTTTGATTTCGCGCAGCTTTTTGTAGGTATCGCTGGCAGGATCAAGGTCATCTTCGGGGTGAGCGGGGTCCCACTTTACCAGATCGTCATCGTGATAACTGGTGGCTTCGATCAATCCTTCACGTCCGGCCCACGCCATGAGTCGGGCAACTTCCAGCGAATCGAGTTTTTCCATGACCGGCCCGCCGAAGGGATCGCTCAAAGGGGAATTCACACACCAGAAAGGCATGGAACGCTGACTGACACAACCTGAATCGTAACGCATTGATCTGCTCCTTTTTTGATTATCTGCCGCAAATAAAATGTTATCTGTTTTTGACTAATATATCAAAAAAAGAGGTTTTTTCCTTGACAATATCACCAAAAAACTGTATATTCTCACCATTATGTCGGATCAAGCTGTAAAATTACCCGGTAAATATTACTTTACCTCCCCGGATCTGCCGCTGGCTTTGAAAAAAGTTCAGGGCCGGAATGTTACTCACGCCCACGATTATACCGCCCAAAACCATCTGCATGACTTTGCCGAACTGGTCATTATCACCAACGGCAGCGGCACGCATGAAGTCAATGGCAGATCGTACAATGTCTGCGCCGGCGATGTATTCATGCTGCAGGATCAGACCGAACACTGTTTTCCGGACTACCGCGATCTGGCCATCACCAATGTCATGTTCGACATCAAACTGTTGTCGCCGCTGGCGGAATACCTCAATCAGATGCCCGGATTTCAGGTGATTTTTAATATCGAACCGGAGTTGCGGAGCAAGCAAAAGTTCCGCAATATGCTGCATTTGCCTGCCAACGAACTCCTGCAGGTAATTTCTCTGTTGGCAAAACTGGAGTTTGAGCTTGAAAATCCCTTGCCCGGCCATAAAGCAGCTTCCATACTCTGTTTGCAGGAACTGGTCGTAGCTCTGTCGCGCAGTTTTGAGCATACGCCCCACCCCGGGTACAGTTTTGCCCGGTTGGGCAGTCTTTTGAGTCTGCTGGAAAAACACTGGAACGAAAAGTGGTCGCTTAACGCCATGGCCCGCACGGCCGGTATGTCGGTAAATTCCCTGCTGCGCAACTTCAAAGAAGCCACCGGCGTATCGCCGCTGCAATATCTGACCAATTTACGGTTGGAACGGGCCAGAAAAATGCTGCTTGATACCAACAAAAGTATTTCGATCATTGCTTTTGAATCCGGTTTTGAGGATTCCAACTATTTCAGCAAAAAATTCCACGCTCACTACGGTATAACGCCCAGCGCCATGCGCCGGAGCGCCATTACTCATCAAGGTTCGTAATAGTCATTATGGTGCGGCCCGATCCGCCGGCAAGCCCCGGCAGCCGTATCAACAGCATGGCAGCAATAATACCGTATAAGCCGAACCGGGGCGGATAGCCGAACACCGGTACCACCGCATCAGAACTGTTTTCAAGTGCCTGAAACCAACTATTTATATGGTGATGCCGGGCATAAAAAACCGACCGGAGTTGAACTGCGGTCGGTAAAATCAGAATTTTTTCAGCAACAATGCTTATTCGTACAAATCGTCCGGATCACTGGCAGAGCCTTTTTCCCAATCGTCCTGCTTGCGACTGACCTTCTTCCGCCATCCTTCCGGCCCATCACTGAGCGAGGCTTTCAAATAGTAACCATCTTTATTTCTCTTCAGGATCATAGTATCTTTGACAGTTGTAGCCCCGCGGGAGAGCTTGTAAAATACCGCCGCGTAATCGCCATCCTGAATAACTTCGCTGACTTCAAAGGAACTGAGAACTTCTCCACCATTCTTTCGGACATTATAATCGCGCAGTGCCTCTACTTCGATTTGAAAGTCCACAAAAGCCTTACATGCTTTCTTGGGATCTTTCTTGAAGCTCATTTGCGGCATACTGTTAATAAAGAAAATACTGTAAATCAAAGCCCCCAGCGCAATCACCAGCGCGGCCAGCGAAATATACAGCGGAAGCCCACCTTTTTTCAATGAGTTACGGGCAAACTCCGCCGCGTTACCGGTAACCGCAGCAAATTTTTTGCCGTTAGCGGGCGCAGACTGTTGCGGTGCAAATTGAGGAGCTGAAAATTGAGGAGCGGCTCCGGGCGCAGACTGTTGCGGAGCAAATTGAGGAGCTGAAAATTGCGGAGCCGCACCGGGTGCCGGCTGTTGCGGGGTAAATTGCGGAGTAGAGATCGGCGGGGCCGCAACGTCTGCAGCAGGATCACTGACGGTAAAAGTATGCCCGCAAGTGGGACATGCAACAACGCTGCCGATAAGTTCGGTCGAAACCTGCAATACAGTCTTGCACTGCGGACACGGGGTGGTAAAATCTGCCATTTCTGCCTCCTTAATTTATTTATTTTCAAGCGTTATACAAGCACCTGATTCACAATTTTTCCGGCAGGAAAGTGTTACCAACACCCCCGCCTTATTTTTTGTACACAAAAATATAACTCCGGTTGTTCTTAAAAGCAAACTTTAATTTACTTATATTGCAATTAAAGTTCAGCCAGCGCCTTATCTATGCGGTTCAGCGATTCAGCTTTGCCCAGCACGGTCATGATTTCGCCGGGACCGCCGGGAGTTACCGCCGTACCGGATACCGCAATGCGCAGCGCCCACATGGGCAGACCCAGTTTCATTTCTTTCTGCATAGCATAATCGGTTACCAATTGGGTGATCGCTTCGCTGTTCCAGTCGTTCAATTCAGCATACAGCGGACGCAGATCCTGCAATATGGCCCGGGCTTTTTCCGGATCGCACTTGCTCTTTTTGTTGTTGAACAAAGCTTTGTCATACTCGGGCAGCGCCTGCAAAAAAGCGATTTTTCCGGCGATTTCCGAAAGTATCTCCGTGCGCGGCTGCAGCAAACCGGCCAGCATCGGCCAATGCGGCTCGACCGGAGTACCGGCCACCCCGGCAAAACTTTTGGCCCGTTCGGCAAACTCTTCCGGCGGCAGGGCCTTGATATATTCAGTATTCATCCACTTGAGTTTATCGTAGTCAAAAACCGCGGCGGACTTGTTCAAGCCGGAGGTTTTGAACATGGCAACCAGTTCGTCAAACGCAAAGATCTCGCGGTCGTTTTTGGGCGACCATCCCAACAGCGCTATATAGTTGACGATCGCTTCGGGCAAATAGCCTTCAGCCACCAGACTTTCAAAACTCACCGAACCGTGGCGTTTGGAAAGTTTGGCGATCGAACCATCCTCATTGCGCCCCATGATCATCGGCAGATGCACATATTCCGGCGGCTGCCAGCCGAACGCGGCATACAAAAGATTGTATTTGGGCGTGCTGGGCAGATACTCGCTGCCGCGCACAACATGAGTTATATTCATGGTATGATCGTCAATAACATTGGCAAAGTTATAAGTGGGCATACCGTCGCGCTTGAGCAGAATTTGATCGTCCAGAACCTTGTTTTCGATAGTGATTTCGCCAAAAACGCAATCGTTGTAAGTCGATGTGCCGGTGCGGTCGATCTTCTGCCGGATGGCATAGGGCATACCGGCATCGACCCGGGCTTGAGCTTCCGCCGGATCAAGGTCGCGGCAGGGACAAAGATGATCGGCCGGATTTTCTTCGGAGGCTTCTTCGCCGGATTCATGTTCTGTTTTATCGCAGAAACAATAATACGCCGCGCCTTTTCTGACCAGTTCTTCGGCATAAGGTTTGTACATATTTTTGCGTTCGCTCTGAACGTACGGACCATACTCACCGCCGACATCCGGGCCTTCATCGTGGATAAGACCGGCCGATTTCATAGTGCGGTAGATCACATCCACGGCGCCTTCCACATAACGGTTCTGGTCAGTATCTTCGATACGCAAAATAAACTTGCCGCCCTGCGACTTGCTGATCAAATAAGCATAAAGCGCAGTACGCAAATTACCCACATGCATAAAACCGGTGGGGCTGGGAGCAAACCGGGTACGGACAGTATTTGAACTCATAAAAAAAGCCTTTCGTTGAATTAAATTACATCAATCTTATAAAATACACTCGATTAAGCCATCTTGCAAATCCAATACACAAAAAAAGCAGTTGCAAAACACATGCTTTGCAACTGCTTTCCAACTGTTCAAAACTTATCAGGCAATGCCCAGTTCAACGGCGTATTTGCTTTTGACTTCGTCATCATTGCCGATGACCGCCACCTGATAAAGTCCGGCACTCAAAGTATCGACCGAAGTCAAGGCTTCATTGAGCGCAAACTCATTGCCCGCCGCATCGAACAACGCGACTTGGGCGTTGGAAGCATCTTCAAAGCTCAAATCAATATCGACCTTGCCGGAAGCACTCAACTCGAACTCAAAAGTATCAACCGCATCGTCCAACACTTCCTCAAACGCCAGCGGAGCGGCGGCATCGAGCATCGGCAGTGCCGCCGGAGCATCCGCCGCCGGAGTCGAAACAATGTTGACGGACCGCGAATAACCGTTGTTGTTATTGTCGGATTCTGCAATCGCATTGTTGCCGTCAGCCAGCACCCGGATGCGATGGGTTCCGCTTGACATGGCTCCGGCCGCAATGGTGTAACTGCCGCTGAATGAAGCACCACCATTCAACGCGTCGACCATCGTTGCACCGACCATATTGCCGTCAACATAAATATACATAATTGACGAAGATGCGGCGGTGTCGCCCTGATTTTTGACCGTAAAGTTGATT
>SUWA01000102.1 GCA_015061695.1 Lentisphaerota bacterium | reverse complement strand
AAATAGCGCGGATGCATCACGAGTTTTGCAAGGAGCGAACGAGGGAGTGTACGACTGTACTCGACCGAGTGAGCGACGCCGGCAAGGCTCGTGAGGCGCCGCGATATGAAGCAAAAAAATGGAGCCAATGATCGGAATCGACAGATGGACTGGAAGTCCATCGCAGAGCCGCAGCGAAGTCTGCGGCAACCGCCTGTAGTGAGAATTGCGATTGGCGGCCAGCCAATCAGCAGAGCGGCGAGGTAAAGCAAAAAATAGCAGTAAAATTTATTTTAACTGATATTTTTAGATTTGCATCGTAAGCAATTCTCACGATGAATAACGGCAAAAAAATGGAGCCAATGATCGGAATCGAACCGATGACCTGCTCATTACGAGTGAGCTGCTCTACCGACTGAGCTACATTGGCACCTTCAAGTGTTTAATTACTATAATACATTCTGGCAATATTGCAAATTCCAAAGCAAGAATTTTGCATATTTTATCGACAAAACAGTTAAATTCCGGCAACAGGTTACTTCCAACGCTGAATCAGCTTCAGGGTCAAATGTTCTGCAATACGCAATGTCCATTTCAGCGCTTCAAACAAGGCCAATACCGGATCTATCCCGGGGTTTTCGCTGCGGCAATCGACAAACGCGCCGCCCAGTTTTGACGCAATGGGTTCAGCTTTAAGGAAGTTCATCAGCCGGTCATCCACATAAAGCGATACGCGGGAATCAAATAACCCGTTGATGTGATCGTCCTGTTTTTGGCCGCTCATAAAATTGTAAGCCATTTCGGCGCCTTTGCCGACCGCAAAATTAAACATGGAACTGATTTCATCCAAAGTCAACTCCATGCGACCGGCAGCCTGCAAATGCTCTTTGAAAGCCTGAAATATCTTGATAAACAGCGGTTTTTCCAGCGCAGCCAACTCCGGAGAACTTTGTATTGCTTCGTCTTCAACAATGTATCCGGCTTGCCGGGACGCGTTTACGATTGCCTTCGCCACCAGCAAAGCATCTTGATTAGTGTCATTTTTCATTATCAAATTCCGTTAATTATCAATTGAACCGATCCACATTCCATTCGATGGGACTCCGGTCGGACTGCACCAACAGTTCGTTGGTGCGGCGGAAAATATTACTGCCGAAAAACCCCCGGTAAGCCGACAACGGCGATGGGTGCGCACAACATAACACATGATGCCGTTTTACATCAATGAGTTTACGCTTTTTCTGCGCCGGATTGCCCCACAATATAAAAACCACCGGTTGAGTTGAGTTCAAACTGACCGCCCTTATAACTTCGTCGGTAAACTCTTCCCACCCCATTTTTGCATGGGAATTGGCCTGATGCGCCCGTACGGTCAAAACCGTGTTCAAAAGCAAAACACCTTGACGCGCCCACGAACTCAAATCGCCATTTTCCGGCATAAAAACCCAACCGTATTCATCGGCCAGCTCTTTGTATATATTGCGCAAACTCGGCGGTAATTTGACACCATCCGGCACCGAAAAAGCCAAACCATGCGCCTGGTTTTCATCGTGATACGGATCCTGCCCCAGAATCACAACCTTGACTTGCGCCAGATCGGTCAACTCCAACGCGCGGAAAACGTCGCCCGCTGGCGGAAATACCTGTTGGGTTTGCCGCTCGCAAGCAATCCTGGCGCATAAATTCCTGAAACCGGCACCGGCAGTATGCGCTGCCAGTGCCTCATTCCAACTACCGGGCAAGGTCAGCAATTCAACCGTCCGCCCGCTTTGATGATCTTGATGTCTTCTTCGGAAAGCTGATGCTTGAATTCAATGGCAATTTTGCTGCCGTCAGCCTTGATCAGCGTACCGTTGACCGGCGCACCGACTGCCAGCTGGGCGGGAGCATTTTCGATTTTCAACGTATCGCCTTCGGCAATCTTGTCGTAATCTCCGCCATTGGCAAACAAAAGCGGAATGATCCCGAAGTTGACCAGGTTGGCACGGTGGATACGTTCGATCGCCAATGCGGCCACCACCTTGATCCCCAAGTACATGGGGCAAATGGCAGCGTGTTCGCGGCTGGAGCCCTGACCATAGCTGTCGCGGCCGATGATGACCCCGTGCAGACCGGCATCGCGCACGGCACTGGCACGTTCGGCAAAAGAGGGTTTGCCAGCTTCGGTAAAGCACTCAAAAACCACCTTGCTGTAAGCCGGAATATTGCTGCGCAGTTTCAGATGCACCCCGGCAGGCATGATGTGGTCGGTGGTGATCTTGTCGCCGACTTTGATGACCACTCTGCCATCAATAACTTCGGGCAGTTTGTCGTTCAAGGGCGGCTGGCCGATGGTGGGCTTGCGGATGATTTCCACACTGCTGCCATCTTCCGGCGGCAGCTGGATCATATTGTCGTTGATGAGAAATTCTTCCACATCAGCGATTTCAGGATAAGCTACATCCAGCGTTCTGGGATCGGTAAAACAGCCGGTAAGCGCCACCGCCACGGCAGTTTCGGGGCTGACCAGATAGGCCTGATCGCCCTTGGTACCGGTACGGCCGGCAAAGTTGCGGTTGAAGGTACGCACCGAAACCGTATCCTGCGCCGGACTCTGCCCCTGCCCGATGCACGGACCGCAACCGGTTTCCAATATACGCGCACCGGCGGCGATCAAATCGGCCAGCATACCGTTGCGCGAAAGCATTTCCAACACCTGACGGCTGCCGGGAGCAATGGCAAAAGTTACATCGCTGTGAACGCGCTTGCCTTTGAGCGCCGTTGCCACCATCGCCAGATCGCGGTAGCTGCTGTTGGTACAGCTGCCGATAATGACCTGACCGACTTTGATTCCAGCCAGTTCACGGATGGTTTTGATATTATCGGGGCTGGAGGGGCAAGCCGCCAACGGCTCAAGCTCATCCAACGCGATTTCGATCACCTGATCGTATTCAGCATCAGCATCGGCGGCCAGCGGAGCAAAGACTTCTTCGCGCTTTTGAGCTTTAAGAAATTCACGCGTGCGCTCATCCGAGGGGAATACCGAAGTTGTAACTCCCAGTTCAGCGCCCATGTTGGTAATGGTAGCACGCTGGGGAACACTCAAAGTAGCCACGCCCGGGCCAAAGTATTCGGCCATGGAACCAACGTTGCCCTTGGTCGTAAGAATGCTCAAAACCTTAAGGATCACATCTTTGGCAGCGCACCACGGTTTGAGTTCGCCGGTAAGTTTGATCCCGACGACTTTGGGGTAAGGCATGTTGAAAGGCTGACCGGCCATCGCCAGCGCTACATCCAGCCCGCCGGCACCAATAGCCATCATGCCGATGCCGCCGCCGGTGGGGGTGTGGCTGTCCGAACCCAACAACGTTTTGCCCGGTACACCGAAGCGTTCCAGATGCACCTGGTGGCAGATACCGTTGCCGGGGGGCGAAAAGCGCACGCCTTTGCTGGCGGCCACGCTCTGCAGATAGAGGTGGTCATTGCGGTTTTCCGGCCCGCTCTGGAGCATATTGTGGTCAACGTAAGAAACCGAAAGTTCGGTCTTTACCTTGCTGGTTTTCATAGCTTCCAACTCCAGATAAGCCATCGTGCCGGTGGCATCCTGGGTAAGAGTCTGATCGATCCGTACCGCGACAGGCTGGCCGGGGATTTTTACGCCCGCAACATAGTGAGCGTCAATGATTTTCTGAACAACAGTTCCTTTTGCCATAATGTATATACCTTTCGATTAAAACGAATTATCCTGGGTCGGAAATTGCTGATTTTTTACTTCACAAACATAGTCGCTGTACGCCTTGAGCATAATTTCGCGTAAATTGCAGTAACGCTTGGCGTGTTTTGGCACAAACCGGTCAAACAATCCCAGCAAATCATTGCAGACCTGAACCTGCCCGTCGGTAGCACTGCCGGCACCGATACCGATAGTGGGAATACTGACTTCCTGTGTTATTTTTCCGGCCACCGCCGCCGGGATGCACTCCAGCACCACGGCAAAGGCCCCGGCCTTTTCAAACGCTTTGACTTCCGCAAGCAAGCGGGCCGCTTCATCCTCGGTCTTGCCCGCCACCCGGTAGCCGCCGGCGGTTTGGATGTGCTGCGGCATCAAGCCGACATGAGCGATCACGGGTATACCGGTCAACACCAGTTTTTCCACCAGCGGAACGATTTCCATGCCGCCTTCGAGTTTGACAGCATCACAACGGGCCTCTTTTATGTAACGTCCGGCATTGCGCACAGCTTCGTTCATATCCAGCTGATAGCTCAAAAACGGCATATCGCCAACTACAAACGCATCGGGCGCGCCGCGGCGGACGGCCGCCGCATGATGCAGCGACTCATCCAGAGTAAGCGGCAAAGTATTTTCGTACCCCAGCGCGGTCATTGCCAGTGAATCACCGACCAACAGCATTTCCACACCGGCCGCAGCAGCAATAGCCGCTCCGGGAGCGTCATAGGCAGTTACCATGACGATCTTTTCCTGATTGTTCTTCATCTTGCGGAAACTCGCTACTGTCAGTTTGCGTTTTTCCATAAAAAAGTACCTCCAGCGTATTTTTTAAGCCTGATCGGCAGATTATAAGCGCAAAAATACTTGCAATATTTGCAAATATGAACTATCTTTACACAGTTCTATTCTATAATATATCACAACTTTTACGTTTCGGAAAGTATTTACTATGAAAAAAGACAAAAAGAAACGGTTGCAGAAACTTGCCGAACGACGTCAGGAACGTAAAAACGTCCGCAGCAAAAATCATTTATCCCAATACTGCGGAGAACTCTATTGCGGAGTTATATCGCTCAACCCCGCCGGTTTCGGTTTTGTCAAGGTCAAATCCGATCCGGAAGCCGGCGAGTCCCACGACTGGTTTGTTCCGGCCAAATATATCAACGGTGCCATGCACGGCGATACAGTGCATATAGCGCCGCTGCCGCCCGACCCGCGCTATTCCACCGATGGCAAGGATGATCGCGCCGCTGAAGTAGTCGAAATAGTCAAGCGCGCCCGAACCACCATTGTGGGGGTTATGGTAACTTATGACCGGATGCGCCCGCTGGATAAGCGTCTTTGCGCCGATATGTTCATCACCGGCAATATGCACGGCGTCAAAAAAGGTGATTGGGTTGAAGTCCAGCCGGATTACGAAGGTAAACTCCTGCCCCGCAAACGCTTGCCGCGCAAAGTCGTGGAACGCAGGATCTCCGGAATAAGCGCCACTGTAGTGCGCCGTCTGGGCCCGGCCGGTGTGATTCAGGCGGATCTGGATGCAGTCTGCGCAGAATTCAATCTGCCGGGTTTTTATACGCTCGAAGAAGAAGCCATGGCCGAGGCGATCGAACCGCGCGAACTGGATCGGGAAGATTTCCGCGACCGGTTTACGGTTACGATCGACCCGTTTGATGCCAAAGATTACGATGACTCCTTGAGTCTTGCCCCCGGGGAAAACAGCGATTGTGTGGAACTTGGGGTGCATATAGCAGAAGTGGCCGCCTACATCACGCCCCGCAGTTACTTTGATAAAAAATCCGCCGAACGCGGATTTACCGCTTATCTGCCCGGCCGCACGATCAACATGCTGCCCAAGGGGTTGACTAAAAAAATCAGCATGACCGAGCAGGTCGATGCACCGGCGCACAGCGTGATTTTTCAGGTGGAAAAGTCTACCGGCAAAATCATTTCGCACCGGCGGCTCCACACGCTTATTCAGGTAAACAAACGGTTGGATTACGATACGGTCCAGAAGTTTTTTGACGATCACCTTTTTCCGGATGACTGGTCCGGCGAGCTTTGCCAGACCTTGAGCAATCTTTTGGATATAACTCAAAAAATGCGCCGCAACCGGCAGCAGGCCGAACAGTTTCTGGACTTGGAGATCCCCGAAATACGGGTGATCTGTGACGAAAAAAACAACAAGATCCTCGGCTTGGAAAATCATTTGCAGCGTCCCAGCGAAGAACTGGTCGAAGAGTGTATGCTGGCGGCCAACAGCGCCGTAGCCGCCGAACTGGCCGCCAAACATACGCCCGGTTTATACCGCATCCATCCGGAGCCGGAAGCAGAAAAGCTGGAAGAATTTGCCGCTCTGTCTGAAAGCGTATTCAATATTCCGGCCGGCGATCTGACCAGTCGGCAGGCTTGCAAAAATTATCTGAAAAATCTGCCCGACACTCCGGCCAAAGCCCCGTTGTTGAATGCTTTTCTGCGTTCGCTGCCGCGCGCCAGTTACAACCACGAACCGGCGCTGCACTATGGCTTGGGCAAACTGCTTTACTCGCACTTTACCAGCCCGATCCGACGTTACACAGATTTGCTGCTGCACCAGCAGTTATGGCAACTGGATCAGCACGAACCGCTGAAAAGCAACAAGTTTATGGAAGAAGAAGCCTTGCGCCTCTCGGAATTGGAAAATAATAACGATGAAGCCTATTTTGCCGCCAGTAACCGCATGAAATTGCGTTATCTGGAAGAGTGTTTGTTATCCGGCAAAGAGAATGTCCATTCGGCTTTGATCGTAAAAGTAACCTCATCCGGAGCCGTGATCGAGCTGCCCGAAATGGGTATGCAGGGTTTTGTGGCCGCTTGCGATCTGCCCGGCGGCTACCGCAACGAAGAAAAAGCGCTGCGCGACTGCCATGTGGGTCAGGCGCTTTTTGTGGCGCTCGACGAAATTGACTTTGTCCATGCCAGTGCAGCCTTCCGGGCGGTGCGCCCTCCCCGCAAATAAAGCAAGCAGCAAACAGCAGCAGACGCTCTCTTTAATGGGGTGTTGCAAAACTCTGAATAGTTTTGCAACACTTTTTTTGTCCTCCTTTAGGACAAAAAAACAGCGGAAGAACCTTAATGGAGCTTCCGCTGCAAAGTGTAAAAGTATTTTTACTTGGTCAGCTGGTCGAATTCTTCGGCAATGATCGTTTTGGCGACCGTGCCGTTATACTTATGGCTGGCGACATCGCCACCCATACGCAGAATATTGACCTGCTTGCCGGGGTGATTCTGGTGAGCTGCGTTTAACGCTCCGAACACATCAAACCAGATGCTGTTGCTGGGCTTGTGTCTGCCCATGATCATACGACCGCCGTCTTTGTAGGCTTTAAGCTGCGAGTCCGCTGCCCATGCCGTATCATCAAACTTGAAAACACAGTAGCTGCTGTAAAGCGTGGCAGGAGTAGCGCAAGCCGAGTCGCTGGGACAGACAAAAGTCTTTTCCCAATAAGACATGAATGATTTGTTACCTTGCAATGCCGCCTTAGTAGTAGGTACGGTATAATCCTTGACTTCGGTACCGAAGTAACCCATCAGCTGATAAGGAGAGTCATCTTTGGTGAACAGCCCATCGCCGTAACCGTAGTTGGCAAATTTACCGTTGTTGTAACGGCAGCTGATAAAACTGTTGTTATCGCCGGAATACATAAATT
>SUWA01000007.1 GCA_015061695.1 Lentisphaerota bacterium | reverse complement strand
TACAAGTCTTGAAGCGCATTTATAATGATGCCAACAGCTGCCCCTCAAAGCAAATTCATAAGAAAATGCAAAAATATAACGCAGAATAACCGGATATGTTACATATTTGAGCTTAATTACTACAAAAAAAGTGTTGCAAAACTCTGCGAGTTTTGCAACACCCCTATTTTTTTTGCCTCTTTTAATAAATTATTACAAAAAAATTGGTAATTTATCCATAAAATGCTATCTTATAGGCCAAATAAGGATTTTTTTATGGAAAATATGGATAAAAACAATATTCTGGAATTGTTTCTGAATGACGATGTTCAGAAACTGCTGGATAATTTTGCCGGGATGCTGGACTTGCGCGTAACCTTTTATTCGCGCTTCGGGTTGCCTATCCGCCGGGGCAAAGCCATGCCCAATACTGAATTCTGCAATCTGATCCAGAATAAGTTCGGCTTGCTGGAGCAGTGCAACGATATTGACCGTACCATGCGGCAGAAAGTTACCGATACGCATCAGCCGCTGACCTATACCTGTCATGCCGGGTTGCAGGAAATCATTGCCCCGGTGATCATCGGCGGACGTTTGGCCGGTTTTCTGATGGTGGGTCAATTCCGGACTTCAGACATTATTCCGGATTGCGCGCTCCGGAACTGCAAATCAGCGGCCGACCGCCGGAAAATGGAACAGGCCTTTGACGCACTGCCCAAACTTTCCAGCGACCGGCTGGAGTCGATCATCGGCACATTGCAAATTCTTATCGACTATATTGCCGCCCGGGAACTGGCGGTGTTCCGGCCCGACCCGATGAAAGCGGCCATTGATAAGTATATTGAAGAACACTACAAAGAAGATATTTACCTGCAGGATCTGGCTGCTATGCTGAATAAAAGTATTTCGAGCGTGGCACAATTTCTCCGCAACAAATACCATGTATGCTTTAAGGATCTGCTGATCGAGCGCCGGCTCTGCGCCGCCGAAGAGTATTGGAAACATCACCCGGAAGCCACGATCAGAGAGTGTGCAGAGGCCGCAGGATTCAACGATCAATTTTATTTTTCGCGCATATTCCGCAAAAAACGGGCCTTGAGTCCGCGCGAATACCGCGCCCGCTGGAATCAATAACTGCGGCAAAACACTTATCTGCCTGAATTGCGTTCGTAAAATACGCCGTCTTCGTACCCCTGAATGGTACGGTTTTGGCGCGCTTTCTGCAACCGGGCCAGGATCCAGAAACAATACTCCTCGTTCAATTCTACAGCAATAAATCTGCGGTCGAGTTTCCGGGCAGTTACCGCCGTAGTACCGCTGCCGGAAAAAGGATCAAGAATCACATCGCCGGGATTGGAACTGGCCAGGATCAGTTTGGCCAGCAGTTTTTCCGGCTTCTGGGTGGGGTGGTCGGTATTTTCCGGCATCGACCAGTACGGCACGGTTATGTCATCCCAGAAGTTGGATGGACAGGTCAGGCGGAATTTGCCGTCAGAAGATTCCACCCAATCTTTGGGGCGGCCGTCCTGACGGTATGGCGCCAGCACCCGCCGTTTCTGCTTGACTGCATCGACATTGAACGTGTACTCTCTGCCGACCGTGGCAAACCAGATATCTTCGCAGCAATTTTTCCAATTATGTTTGGCGCCGCGACCTTTTTCGCGCTGCCATACAATGCGGTTGCGCACCGTAAAATATTTGCTCAAAACCATAAATCCGGCCGCAGAACAAAGCCAGTCGCCGCACAAATAGACCGAAGCAGTGGGTTTGAGCAGCGGCAGCAGCCGCTCCAGCCAAGACTCCAGATACGCCATATAATCGTTGTTGCTCATATTGGAAAACTTGAGTCCGGCAAAGTCTTTGCTCAAGTTATATGGCGGGTCCAATATCAGCAAATCGACCGATCCGGCCGGGATCGCCCCGGCAACATCCGCACAATCACCGCAAATCACCCGGTCGGTAAGGTCAGGATTTTCCGGCAATTGTTTTGCATACAGCAGTTCCTGCTGCAATTTTTTGCGCTCTTCATCGCTTAAACTCAAAGTCCGGTTGCGTGGAGCGCGCAAAGTGGTTTTCTTCATGATATTCCGTCAAATACTTGGATTGATTTTTTATTCAATAGGTATATCCGGCAGGGAAAGGCGGCAGCAATTCGTGTTCGATCAACTCATCGGCTGTGGGCTTCTCTGCTCCGGAACGCATTTTTTCGATCAGTTCGGGTTTATAGACCTGGCTCATAACTTCCAACGCCTGCAACGGTTCGTTTTTCATGACCCGGAATCCGGGTTCCCTATGCCATGCAACGTTTATATCATTACCCAGAAAAAACCCGAATCCGAGCTTCCAGTATAAATATACGGCAGTATGACTCCAAGTCTGCGTATGCAAATATATATCCCCTGCCCCCGGCAGATCGTTGTAAAGACTCAAAGCCTTGGCGATGACCGCCCTGCCCAAACCTTTGCCCTGATGCGCCGGATCAGCAGAAATCCATTGCAGCCAGCTTTTCATGCCCAGACTGCTGGACATAAACCATGCCGTAGCCGTAGCCACCGGCACCCCGTCGGCGGTACAGACAAAGGCACAGCGTTTGTAAAGTTCGTTCCGGTAGGGATTGCGATACTCGTTGTTAAAGTAGGTCAGAGCCTTTTCCGGTGATTCAAACTCGTTGACTTGTGCTTCCAAACGCGCCCAATGCGCTTCGTCGCCATCTTCGTAAAGTTTATAAACATAGCCTTCCGGTAATTCAGGAACAGTCAGCGTTGCGAGTTTTTCGCCGCGCATTTTCATAATAAATCCCACATAGGGCAAAGATTTATCCAACATACTCCAATCTCCTCATTGCATCAATTTTATAACCGGCAAAACCAGTTGGGCCGGATCGGCAGAATTGCCCAGCCAGCCGCGGCCCAACATATTTTTCATTTCGCCATAAAGTTTGATCTTCAGGCTGTTGCCGGATTTTTTCAACACACCGGCAGGAATTTCCAAGCCGCCGTTTTTCCAGAACCGCACGCCCAGATCCACCCCGTTGAGTTCGATTTGCAGCGGCAATTCAGCTTCAGATATTTGCAAAAACGTTCCGGCAGTTTCCGGCAAATCAAATCGGGTGGTCAACTCCATTACATCGGCAAATTGTTCAAATCCGTATGAATCCAATTTTCCGGCAGCAACTTTTTCCGGAAGCACTTGCAAAGTGTAAGGTTTTTGTGCGGCAAAACTCCCCATCAATATCAGCGGGCGGCTGCCATTCATAAGCATGTGGAAGTGGGTGCGGATACCGTATTTTGCTTGCATCCATTCAGAGCGCGGCACTTTGACTTCGATCCGGTTTTCTCCGGTTTGACAATACTCCGCGATCGGCACGGTAACACTGTGCTTGGTAAAAAACGGTTCTTCGACGGCCGCAGCAGTTACACTGCAACCATTGACAGTCAACTCCGAATAATCAGCCTGATCGAACCAGAGGCGCAAATCGCCGGGAATGGCATCTGCGATCCGGAAAAACCCGCGCAGCAGCACATCGCCACCCCGCTCGGGATCCAACACCACATTGCCCGCCCCGGTATCATCCAGAGCGCAGACTTGATTGTCAATTATACATTCCAACCTGGTTCGCATAGTATTGCGCAACACCTTGGCCAAATTCCACTGATTTGATTCCAACGAAAACACTTCCCGGCGCAGATTCTGGAAAACCGGTGCATTTTCCGGCGGCTCGGCACTGCTGAACAGCAGCGAATCCCCCTCGTGCAAAGTTATCAATTGCTCTGCGTTACAGCGGCAAACTGAATTATTGTTCTGCAAGTCGATCACTTGCTTGATCTGCGGTGCGATCTGTCCGCTCAAACGAACCACTTTATCCCCTGCAGTACCGTTAGCGATAAACAGCGTCAAATCCTTGCCGTTACTGCGCAATTGAGTCAATATTTCATCGGCATTAACTCCGGTAAGCTGATACGCTGCCGGGAGCGCTTTTTCCAGTACCGCAGCCAAATCACCGCCGTTTACGGTCAACGGCAACGATAGATTTATTGTCGTCAAGGGCCGGTTGGGCCGGGCTTGTGCATCGTGTTTAAGCGCCATTTGCGGAGCATCGCCCACACAGATAAGCACCCCGCCATGTTGGTTGAACTCATCAAGTTTGCCCCAAACCGCATCATCCAGCGCGTAACACTGCGGCAGAATTATGACCCTGAAAGCGCTGTTATTGACTTGCAAAGTACCGTCATCACCCACGATTCCAGCCAGAATAACATCCTCAAATATCAGTTCAAAATCACGGTGATTGCGCACCAGACTGTCCAGCACGCTCAACATGGCTTCGGCACAATCCCCTTCCGGAGGCAGCGGCGAACGCTCATTGCGTATGGATGTATCCGGCGCAATGTTGGAAAAAGCCATCCGGCACGAAACCGGATTCAATACCGCTATTTGAGTACAAGTCCGGCCACTGGAGTTGAAACGGCTCATCACTTGCATGTAATCAACAAACTTTTTGTAATGCACCCAGTAGCTTTGAGCCACATCCTGCGCAGCAACATATTTGCGGAAATCAGACAGATCGTTGGCGCAACCCGGATTCATCAAACTGAGTCCCATAGCGTATAGAAAATCGTACATGACTTTCTGATTTGACGGTGCGCCGCATTTTTTGCCCAGACAGGCCGATGACTCGCAAATGGTATGTACGGCATTGTTGTAACGGGCCACCGATGAGGGGTGTTTGGCCGAGTAGATCAGATTACGGGCCCAATTTTTAACTCCCGGACACATTCCGGCGGATTCGGCGTAATTATTTTCATAAAACAAAAAGTCCGTTCCCGGCACATGCAAATACTGCTGCTGATAAAATAAATCGCCCATGGCCGTGGTCATCAACCGCTGACAGGAGGGTTCTTCCGGCCAGTTATGTCCGGAAAACATCACCCCGTGCCTGCTGCACCATTGTGAAAGTTGTTTGGCAAAAGCCACGGCAAATAAATCCCCGGTCAGGCGCCAGAAATCATACCGGAACTGCTCATAACCCGATACAGGTTCAAACAAAGTCCAGTAAAGCCCGCGGCAGGAGTAGTTGTAACGTGCCATAAATTTTTCTTCCAAGTTGGGCGTCCACGGTATATCGCCGGTGTGAAAAGGCGAAACCATCGTCGGCTCATCGTAGAAAAAACCACGGATCGTCTGGCCCAATTCTTCCGGAAAACGCTCTTCGTAGGGCAAATAGTTGTAACTCATCCAGCAGCGCACGGCATCTGGATTCAACGCATCCATTATCCCGCCGGGATTGGTGGTTCCGCTGGTGCCCATACTGCAGAAAAAATGGTCATCGATCAGCACTTTTATAATACAGCCCAACTGCTGCGGCTGTCCGGTATCGTTGCAATAACTGCATGTGGCAGCGATTTCCTGCCACGGTTGTGCTGCTGACTTGCGCACTGCACACCAGATATATTCAGCTTGCTCCTCCGGCTGCCAGCTGCCGCCCGGAGCAATATCGAGCGTTTGCCAGCGCAAAGTGCGCATACGGTACTCGGGGTGTTCAATAAGCAGCCTGCCGCCGGCGGCACCGCTGGGCCAGCTCAACTCGTCGTATATCCAGAACTTCATCCCCCGCGTCTTGCACTCATTGATCAGAAACCTGATAAACTCAAACCATTCTCCGGTCAGAAAGTCCGGGAATTCCAAGCCGAAAGTTGGATAAACAAAAAACTCCCCAATGTTTTTGCTTTTAAAATCATCCAGCTGACAGATCACGTCCTGACGGACAACTGTGCCGGTGATCACCCACCAGGGCACCACCGGCGATATATCACAAGGCAAATCGTTATAATGAACCATAGTTTATTGTCTTTGTGTTGGGTTGTGTCATTTGACCGTTGATTTAATATACATGTGATTTTTCTAAAAGCCAATCGGCAATCATACCATGCTCAAAAATACGGCAAAAAAACCGACCTGACTTGTATTAGTGTCAAAGTGATGATATATTAAAGAGATCATATTTTTGAATTAAATAACGGGGATATAGAAAGGTATAATGTTCCGCTTTACCAAAAAACCGGCCTTCCGGGATTATCTGCTCTGGCTGGCATTGCTGATCTATACCGCAGTTCTGGTGTGGGTACTCGTAACCAAGAGCCGTCCCGATTTGATATTGCTGTACCGTAATACCGAACACCCGTCGCTTTCCATTGCTGCGGGGTGTATTCTGGGTATAACGTATGTGTATTTGCTCTTTACCGGGGTGCTGTGCTGTTTTTACCGGCCGTATCCGACCGAAAAAAATAACCGCAAACTGCCCTCATGCACGATCATTGTTCCGGCCTACAACGAAGGTGCGCACGTTGAACAAACCCTCCAAAGTCTGCTGAAAAGTGATTATCCCAAAGAAAAACTGGAGATCATCGCCATCAACGATGGTTCGGAAGATGACACCTGGGAGTATATCAAAAAAGGCGCGACGCAGGCTCCGGATTTGATCCGCACGATCAATTTACCGGTCAACTGCGGCAAAAAATATGCTATTTATGTAGGGACCAAAAAGGCATCCGGCGACATTATCGTTACGGTAGACAGCGACTCGTTTGTGGAAGCACACACGATCCGGGCGCTGGTTTCGCCGTTGAGAGATAAAACAGTCGGTGCGGTTGCCGGTTCGGTACAGGCAGCCAACCGGGATCAGAATTTTATTGCCGCTTTGCTGGATGTGCTGATGGTATTTGCCTGTGAATTTTTGCGGGCGGCTCAAAGTGTATCCGGGTTGGTGCTTTGTACGCCGGGGGCTTTGAGTGCCTATCGCAAAAGCGCTTTGCTGCCGATCATTGACGAATGGCTCAATCAAACTTTTATGGGCAAACCAGCCACGATCGGCGAAGACCGGGCGCTGGCGACTTTGATCCTGCGCAGCAATTACAAAACGCTTCAGCAGCGTACTGCGCTGGTGCGCACTTATCTGCCGTCCACGGCTTCAGTCGGACTGAAAACCATGATGCGCTGGGCCCGCGGCGATATCCGCGAAAATATTGTGATGACCAAATTCACGATCGACCGGCTCCGGCACTTTAAATTGCAGAACTTTGCGCTGCTGATCTATTGGGTGGCGTTTATCCAAAATCTGATCCTGCCGTTTCTCTTTATACCCTCGTTTGTATTTATGCTGCTTTTCAGCGCCAAAAATGCGCCGGTCTTTCTGGCCACCAACGGCCTGATGTCGCTCTTGTGGGCCACGATCCCGGCGGCGATCTATGCCACGCACACTTCGCTGCGCAAAGCGGCATGGGCTTTCTTGTACGGTCTGATCTGCCCGTTTTTGATGGCTCTGATCTACATATACTGCTTTATGACGCTCCGGGATTCGCGCTGGATGACCCGGTCGCTGCCGCAGCGCGAAAAAGAAAAGTTACTGCATAACTGACTCTACTGCCCGATCCGGGCAATATGTTGACAAATATTACTTCCTTTGATCCAGACAAAGTGTTTGGGATTTGCAAGCAGCATCATGCAAAAAAAAGGAGTAATTTTATGTTCAGAATCGACCTTGATACCGGTTGCATAGTTTCGCCGACCGGCCACGTTTCATCCGACCGCGTTCATTTTATTGAAGCCCAGATCCAGCAGTTTGAGTTTATGTTTGTCAATGACCGCGAAGTCTATACCATTCCGGAAGGTGCCATCCTCACCATGGCCGGCGACGTCAGCGAGGAACGCAATCAACCGATGTTTATCGCCCAGGGGGTCATTGCCGAAGACCGGCAAAGTGTCAGCTTTGAAGTCGATACTTATACTGCTGAATACTGTCAGCGGGTCCATGCCAGCAGTACTTGCTGTTTTGTCGATATTTATATAAAGATGCCCGACGATCTCCGCGACCGGCGGCTGGTCCGTTTTAACGCGCTGGCCGATGCCAGGATCTATATTGACGGTTTGCCGCCCCAGCCGCTGAATAACTATTATACCCGCAGCGAAGTCGATTCCCTGCTGCAAACCACATCAAAACCGCTGGAACTCGGTACGCCGCAAACCACGGTGGTAACTTTGCCGTCCGGCAGTCCGGCCGGAGTCCGAACTGCGGTGAAAAACGAAAACGACCGTACCATTTTTCAATTCGACTTTGCCATTCCCACCGGTCCCGCCGGAGAAAAGGGCGATAAAGGCGACAAGGGGGACAAAGGCGAACGCGGATATTCCGGTCTCAAGGGCGATAAGGGCGATAAGGGCGATAAAGGTGATAAAGGTGATAAAGGCGACAAGGGGGATCCCGGTGATCCGGGCGCGCGTGGGGCCGACGGCGACAAAGGCGACAAAGGTGATAAAGGCGAAAGAGGCACGGATGGTCTGCACGGCTTTTCCCAGCCGCCGGTCGATCATGTCTTCTTTGATGCCAACTACTCACTGGTCAGCTATCTGGATGCCAATAACTCGCTCACAGCGCTGGGCTATCAGGCAGCGCCCTGGAGTTTGATCCAGCTGTGGCTCTGTTCGTTCCAGCCGGAAATTTCCGGCAACATAGTTCTGACCTGCGGCGGCAACCGGCTGGTTGCAGCTGTGGGCGCTCATCCGCAGCTGGTGGAGTGGAATTTAAGCAATCCGGTTTCCGGCTGTGTTTCCATCCAGCGGGCGGTATCCGATCAAGCTGATACGCTCAAAAATGCCGACGGAGCAGTCGTTACTGCGCTGGTCGTGGATTGGAGAGCGCGATAATGGCAATGATCGATCACGCAATACGGGCAGCCAACCGGAGCGATTGTCTGCTGGCGCTGTTTCCATACCAGAATGGAGCGCTGTTCAATGCCCTGCCATCCGCCGGTGCTTTTGACCGTTCCTGGCAGAATACCAACTGTTGGCTGACGCCGGACAACATACAAGTTGCACCGCAGGGATTTTCCGCATTGGACCCCACCCAACTTGCCGGGATCAAGACCCATCTTGACCTGCGCAACAATCAAACCGGCAAGACGTTTATCGTCAAAGCGTTCTGTCCCAGCCACAGCGACAGTGATTTGCATATCCACGCGTTGATCACTCAAGGCTCACACTCCGGGGGCGCATCGCTGCAAACTTTTCAGTTTGTGATTTGGGAACGGCCGGGAGATTTCAAGCTGCGCGGCTATATAGTCAACAGTAACGCGGCCTTTGCCGGTACGGCCGGCAATTTGAGCGCAGCTGACTTTGACTCGTTCCATATTTTTGCTATGACCGTCGATATGGAGAGCCGCCCGGGCAAAATGTTGATAAAACTCTATAAAGACGGCCAATTACAGGCTTCAACAACTCAAGTGTACAGCCCATGGAATTCCCCGGTGGACGGCTCGCTGACCGGCAATCTGGCAGTACGGCAGGACAGTGATCAAAAATACGTTGCCGGCAACACAGTACAATGGGCAATGGTTTTTGACTCGGTGTTGACGCAATCGGAACTGCAATTATTCCGCTGAAAAAAAGAACTGCCGGCATCCGATCGGTATAATTCCGGTTGGCAATGCCGGCAGCTTTTATTTTTCAACGGCAACTCATGCCAACATCATGTCGGATTTCAGATCAGAACTGAAAATTTCATTTTCAAGCCGCTTATCCGGCCCGGCTGCCAGCAAATCATCTTGAATTTGATCCTCTGATCCCCAAGCAAAATTTCCTGCGACGAGCTGAATATCCGGGTAAGCCGATGCAAAATATTCTTCAGAAATATCAACAGTGCCAAGCGGTATATCATCAATCAAACATCCCGGAGAATCCGGATAAACCGACCAGTTTTCCGGTTTGTCAGCTGCGCCTGACGTATATTTATCAACAACATTGATCGTGCGGGTATAGCCGTTATTGTCATTGTTGCGCTCTTCGACTTGCGCTGCGCCATCGGCCAGCAGACGTATCCGGTGGCTTCCCAACGACAGAATACCGGCCGGCAAAGTATATCTGCCCGATTGCGATGCACCGGCAGCAACTTCATCAATGGCCACCTGACCGATCTTGACTCCATCGCAATAAATATAAAGTTTGCAAGTTGCCGACTCGCTGCTGCCGATGTTTTTGACCGTATAATCAAGCAAAATCTCCCGATTGCTTACCACGCTGACCGGAGCATTGAAAAATGAGATCAGCAAATCAGGCAGCGGTTCAACTCTTACAGTTCGGGTATAACCATTGTTGTTTTCGTTGCTTTCGGCCAGAACTCCGGTGCCGTCAGCCACCAACCGGATACGGTGCGCTCCGACACCAACAGTTCCGGAATCAACGGTATAACTGCCGCTGACACTGCCTTGAGCAGCCACCGCATCCACAACACATTCATCGATTTTCACTCCGTCACAGTAAATATACAATGCCGTAGGTCCGGCCGCTGCACTGCCGCTGTTTTTGAGGGTATATTTCAAAACCATATCCTGTTGCGGATCTACCGCAGCGGGAGCGGAAAATACGGTAATTTGCAAATCCGCATCAACTGCCGGTACAATATTTACACTGCGGGTGTAACCATTGTTATTTTCGTTGCTTTCGGCCAGAACGCCGGAGCCATCAGCCACCAGACGGATGCGGTGCGCTCCAGCAGCAAGCGTTCCGGCAGCGATCGTATAACTTCCGCTGCATGTACTGCCGGAGGCAATGGAATTGACGGAGCATGAACCGATCCTGACGCCATCTGCGTAAATATACAGTCCGGAGGCTTCAGCCATGCCGCGACCGCTGTTTTTGATCGAATAATTCAAAACCAGATCCTGACTTGAACTGATACTGCCAGCTGCGCTGAATTTGTAAACACTCAAATCCGGCAAATCAGATACCACCACCGTGCGGGTATAACCGTTATCATTTTCGTTGGTTTCCATTATTTCGTTACCGCCATCGGCCACCAGACGGATGCGGTGACTGCCCCGGGCAAGCGTTCCGGCAGCAATCGAACAAGTACCGCTGTATGAACTGCCGGAGGCAATGGAATCTACAGCACATTCGCCAATTTTCACGCCATCTGCATAAATGTAAAGGCTGGATGCTTCCGCCATGCCGCTGCCGATATTCCTGACCGTGAATTTTATATCCACAGAGGTATGTTGATCGACCTCGCCGGGCATTGAAAACAGCGTAACTTGCAAATTGGCTTCGCTGGCCGGTTTGACCGTAACACTGCGGGTATAGCCATTGTTGTTATTATCGGTTTCAGCAACAGTCCCGGCACCATCGGCCACCAGACGTATACGATGCGCTCCGCAGGCAAGTGTATTGCCCGCAATAGTATAACTTCCGGAAAAACTTTTGCCGGCAACTAATGCGTTGACCGCTGTACTGCCATACAAACGGCCGTCAATATAAATATAAAGCTGCGAAGTCCCGGCCGCCCCCATGCCCTGATTTTTGACCGTAAAATTCAAAAGCAGATCATCTTTATCGGCCGTAACCGCTATTGAACTGAAACTTGTTATCACCAGATCCGGCAATTCCGAAACAAGTATACTGCGGGTGTAACCGTTGTTATCTTCGTTGCTTTCCGCTTCCGATCCGGCACCGTCGGCCACCAGCCGGATGCGATGACTGCCTTGCGCAAGCGATCCGCCGGCAATGCTGCAACTGCCGCTCGCTGATGCACCGGCAGCAATTGCACCTACAACAGTTTCGCCGATTTTGACATTGTTGTCATAAATATAAAGCAATGTAGCCGATGCAGTTTCATCGCCGTTGTTTTTGATCGTAAATTTGATTTGCAGTTCTTCATCGGGCAATATGGATGAGCCTGAAGCAAACTGTATCACCTGCAAGTCGCTGAAACCTTTGATGTTCAAGGTCAATACATCTTCATTACGTTCCAGAATATAACGTCTGCCGTCTGCTGTAAGTGTTTTGCCGACCGAAGCTGTACCCAATACAGAATCACCGCAGTAAACCGTAAAATTCTGATCAAACCCGGCGGCCCCGCCGGCCAGATTGTACACTCCGCGCTGCTGTTCATTTTTGATAACAATATTACAAACCGATAAATTACGGATAAAGTCGATCCGGTTCACCAGCACTTCGTTGCCGCTTTCCAATCCGGCAAGGTCAAAGTTGAAAATCCCGCCATTATGGAACGATACATCTGCTCCGGCAGACAATTCCAGTTTGCCGCTGAAAACCGACTGATCGGTTATATACAATATGCCGCCGCCGGCAACCGCTGCATTATGTACACTCCCCTGACAAGCTGATACATAGCCGCTGGATTTTACCAGAACATTTTCCAAATGTCCGCCGCTGAAAACCCGGCCGAAACCTTTATAATCCACTTCAGCGTCATGGATCACCCCGCCGCTGGAAACTGTTGCCCAACCGCCGGAAGACACATAAATTTTTTCTGCAATGCCGCCGGCAGATACGTTCAGATCCCCGCTTGCAATCAAAGTCAGCTGTTCAGCTCCGCCCTGACTTGCAACATTGACCCGGCCTTTGGATACCACACTTTGACTGATCAAGCCTCTATCAGAAACCTCTGCTATCGCGCCATCAATGATCGAATCGGTCAGATTGCCACCACTTTCCACATAAACCCAACCGCTGCTGCCGTACAAAGAATCCACCCGGCCGCCATGCACATGCAATTCACCGGCCTGAATACGGGTATTGATGGCAATGCCGCCGGAAAATACGCACACCTGACCATCCGATTTAATATAGCCGTTTCTCCACACCCCGCTGCTGCCGACAGCCAATTCAGCGCCGGAACTTATACTCAAACCGTACCAACTGCTGCCATAGCTGCTGGAAACAGTTCCGTCCTCAAAACAAGTTATTCCGCTGCCCTGCTGGCAGTGGTATTGGAGCCAGTCAAGCCAAACGCCGGAAGCGCCGGTATTGAATCCGGTCAGCGCAACACAGTTTTTGCCATCCGCATTAAATAGATACCCTGTTGGAGAAGCTCCCCCCCAAGGCTTGTCATCCGGCACAACATCTTGCAGCAGCACCAGATTTTTTTCAGCAAAGCTCTTAAATTCATCATTTTCCAGCAGCTCACTGTAAAGTTTTCCGGCAAAACTGCAATAGACCGGATCGCCGGAAAGCGCAAAAATAAGTTTATTGTGTCTGGCAGCATAATCAACGGCCTGCTGCCAGCAAGTTGACCAGCTGCCGGGCAGATATTCGCTGTATTCCGGCTCGACCTCCTGATTAGAGTTGCTGACTGATAAAGACAAATCATTCCATGTGTCATTACAATTCAATGTATAGCTGGCATTACCCAAAGTCAGAGTTTCGCCAACACTTAAAGTGCCGCTGTAACATCCACATCGGAGCGTTACAGTCCGGTCAAAATCTTCAGCCAACCGCGCCAGACGGTAAGTTCCACTGACCTGATTGGCCGATACACTGACGGCCAAATGGTAATTGCTGACCAGATCCAGCCGGTCGAGCAAATACCAATCGCTGGTAAAACGGTTTTGCAAATCCAATGTCAGAGTGTGGTTCTGCATATCCAGCCACCCCTCCGCAGCACCGGATTGCTGCTGCATTTTTACTCCGATGGTCAAATCCTGTGCGGCAATACATCTGCCGTTCAGCGCCAGAAAACTGCCGTATTCAAGATTCAAATTACCGTCGATCACGGCGTTGGTAAAGTAGACTTTTCCGCCGCTGGAAACGTCGATTTGACCGTACGAAGCACCACTGCTGACCAGCAAATAACTGCGGGAAGCGATTTTAATGTTATCAGCATAGCCGCACAAACCACCCGAGTTGCCGCAGAATAGATCAATCCGGCCGATCGAAGCATTGCGGCCGATCCAGGCCGATCCGTGATCGGCAAACTGTACAGTTCTTACTTTACCGTTAAGTGCCGCTTCACCACCGCGTCCGATATAAATCCGGTTGATTTCCGCGGCAGAGTCCTGCATAACGTAACCGCCCGATACATGTAAATCATCTGCCAGCACGCCGTTGAGCAAATTAACACTGCCTCCGCTGATCGAAGCTTTGGAAAAAACGCCGCCGGTAAAAAAAGCCTGTCCGCCCTGTTGCACCCAACCGTATACCATACTGCTGCTGATCTGCCCCGAAGCGCCGGATTCCATAACTGTATCAATATTTTCTCCGCTGTATTGCTGCATCACGCCGCCGGAAACGATTCGAGACTTTTCGCTCCGACCGCCGCTGATATAAACCCTCCCCCCGGATGTGACTTGGGTCATACTCATCAAGCCGCCGGATAAAACCGTTACTCCTCCGGCTGACGCCACCAAAGTATCGGCCATGCTCCCGCCGGAATAAACGATTGCGCTCAAATTACCGCCGATGGTGCTGCTGCAGAACAGATCATTGCAGCCGACCACCCCGCTGTCGTTGTTTCCCCAGTAAACATTGGCAGTCCGGTCAAGGTATTTCACAATTGCCCCGGAGGACGCAACCACACTACCGCTCCATGGATTAAAGCTGATAGAAGCCGTCCCGCCGGAAAGCACATAAAGTTTTTTTCCGCTGTTGACCATGATCTGCCAAGCGCTGGCGCCGCTGCTGACATAAGCACTGCTGACAACTCTGGCCCCGGAGCTGATATTGAATACATTGTTCAAGGCGCTGTAAACGGGTTCGTTATTCAACGCAAAGCCATTGACAATACCGCCAGCGGCCACCGTAACGCCGGTAAGTTTGGCTCCGTAACTTACATTCAACTGTGCGTTGCGCCGCACTCCAATATCAGCGGCACTCCCCCCGGACTCCACAATCATACTGCCGCTGTTGATCTGCGTTGAAACCACCCGTCCGCCGGATCTGACTTGCAAAATCCCGCCATCAACCTTACCTTGTCCGGCGGTTCCACCGGAGAAAATGGTCATCTTACCGCCGGAACTGATCGCAGGGGCAATAGCATGAGCACCGGAACTGATTTCTACTGCCGCCCCGCCGGAGATGTGCGTTTGTACAGCCGAGCCGCCGCTGGAAACCCTCATAAGCATATTTTCCTGCAAATGAGTCTGACTTACAATCGTGCCGGATGCCACCATCAATCCACCGGATAAAACCGTAACCGGCGCTTTAACATAGTCAATAACAAAACTTTTTGCTTCTGACCATTCAGAACAGTTACCGGAAGCGTCAAATGCCCGTACCTGATAGTAGTAAGTACCGTTGGACAACTCGCTGCATACCACCCGGTTTCCGCTTACGGTCAAGCCCTCACCGCTTAAATCGGCATTACGCCCCAGCCGGTAAAGGTAACCTGCCACCCGATTATTGTCGGAGGCTTCCCGCCACTCCAGCTCAACGCTGTTACCGGAAACCCGGGCATTGAGCGTATTGGGTACAGTCGGAGCAGTTTGGTCGGTTGCCGAATATCCGTTGATCTTGAGTTTAAGCGCGTAATCTTCGTAATAAAGCGATACGTATTTGTTGGATGATGTGCCATTTAATGTGAGCTCGAAGTCGTCTTCCCCGCTGCCGGTAACGGTAATTGCAAGCTGTTTGATACTTTCCATATTACTGACCGATTCATCACCGGCAAACAGTGTATATACACCATTGACCGCATTGGACATATCAACGCAAATATTTACAGCATAAGCCTTTATATTATAAGCATTATTGACAACTCTGAATATGGCACTGCTTTTATTACTGCCCTGCAGTATAAAGTTCAATTCTGTTTGGGCATTCAATGTGCCGGTAATACTGCTGGTACTGTCAACTGTAACCGTGTTGCTGCCATCGCCCATATTCAAGGCTCCATAATAGATTGAACTGTTGGTGATGCTGAAAAGGTCATCACCACCGCCCATTCTTATATCGCCGACCACAACACTTTTCTGATCCAGCAGCAGTTGATCATTGTATGCGCCGCTGTAAAAAGCATAACTCACGCCGGACTTGCCGGCATTGATCACGGCATCTTCAAGAATACCGCTGTTCTGACTCCTCCGCAGCGATTCCAGCAGTTCGGTGCTTCCGGCAGAATAATTGCCCGCCAAACTGTATTTGCCTGCCATCCAGATCGCCCCGACCACGCTGGCCGTAACTTGTGACATTGTAGTGTAAAACACATAGTTGCTGTTACAGGCAGTGTTGACGATAAGCGAACCACCGATTTGCGACCAGTCCAGTTTAAGTTCCGAAGATTTATCGAACAAGGCCATCCCCCAACCGGCGGTCGAGGCGGTAAACAGCAGATCCATGTTGAATTTATTGAATTGGTAATTCTGGGTCAACTTCAGATAATTGGCAAGTTCGATTGGTTTTGATCCGGCGGTATGTTCAAAATTGATCGTATTGTCGCCCACGCATGATTCAGCCTTTTCCAAGGCCCGCAGCAGCGTGCCTGTGCCGTAAAGATCAGCATCATCGACTGTAAAAGTATTTTCCGGTTTAAGCATCAAATCAACGACAAATTCATTATACTGTTGGCGGAGCATTTCTTCGCGCGTGTACCAGCGGTTGGAAGCACCGGTTCCCCAACCGGAATTGATATGGAACTTGTCATTTACACTGTCATAGCCATCAATCACCAACGCGTGGCCGGGAAAAGTGGTTCCCACCGGAATACCGGCCTGCAGGTTTTCGATGATCACTTCCCACGCGCCTTCGGTTATCGAATACTTGCCATTAGTCTTGTTCAACTCCCCCCAGTAATAATATTCATCCCAATACAACCGGGAAACAGTAACCCCATGAAACCCCGCCCGCAAAAAAACATCGTGCAGCCACGGAGTGGATGTGGTTGAACCGTATTTAGCGCCCTGCACCACCCCGCAAGCATAAACCAGTGCCGCCGAGTGCGCGGCAGAGTTTATGTCGTAATTGCTCAACATGCTGTTGATGGCGGCAAACGAGATTGTTCCCGGAGTGGAACCGTCGGCTTTGATCGAAATGACTTCACTGCCCTCGCTGATGTATTCATCCGTTCCGGCAAGAGTTAACTGCAGATCAAAATCTTTTTTGCTGATAAAGTAATGAATGATCTGTCCGGCCGCAGTATTGGTGCATCCGGTAAGCGAGTGAATATTGCCCTCATAATAAGGGCAATATTCATTGTAGTGTATGGTGGTATTGTCCCCCAATTTTACAATACCATCCTGATTCCATTCGGTTTCGAGCAAAATCACCGGTCCGGTCGTTGTTGAGGGAAGAGTTACCTGATATTGGTTGAGTTCTTCAAGTATATCCCTGACAATCATATACACATTTCCCCCGCGCTAAAATCACTTCTGCGGGCATCAATTATGCTTCACCCGATCCGGCTTGAAAGGTCGGCACTTTGCGGATCGTGGTAATAACCTGTTCTGCCGAAATAAGTTTGGTACACTCAAAATGCCGCTCGGTACCTTTCTGGCGCGGACACCACAGGAAATCAAAGTGGTCAAAATCCAGCCGCATATCGTTCCAGCAGCTGTGGCAGGTATGGTAATTGATGACCCGGTACGGCGTGGAAAATTCATTGGTCGGGTGCGTAAAACCGGAAATCATCACCACCGGCACTTTGCACCCCCATGCCAACCAGCTCAACCCGCTGGAAAGCCCGATAAAAAAGTCGGCATCTTTGATCAGATTGATCCGTTCCTGCAGCGGTATATCGCCGGTAAAATCTTCAGCGCCGTAAGGTATATAGTTCCAGTTCAAACCGATTCCATGCACCCGTTCCTTATCGATGCAGAGTACCCGATAGCCGTTATCTTTGAGGAATTTGACCACTTCGATCCAGCCGAACGGATTGTTCCAGTATTTGGCCTGACTGGAGCTTTGTGCGGCAATACAGACATATTTTTCTTTGATCTGCCGCGGCGCAGAAAGGTCAAAACGCGGCGGAATATCTTCCGGATCGACCCCCAGAATATACCCGGCAGTGCGGTGCAAACCGATGTAGCGGAAGTCGATCGGCTGGTGATCCACATCGCCGCGGAAAAAGAGCCCCATGTAGTAACAGGCGTAGGGCGAATATTTTTTGGTTTCTTCCGGCCCGATAAAGGTAATATCCGGATACTGATTTTTCACGATTTCGGCAATCCACGGCGTCATCACGCAAATGACTTTACACTGGTGTTTCTGTTGAAAACGCTCCACATAACTGAACCAGCCGATACTGTCGCCCAATGTACCGACCGGCAGCTGGATCATTACTTCTTTATCTTTGGCATCGTAATCGTAGGTAAAGATTGGATCTTTGCCGCCCTTGTTATGAATGATGAGCCGGAATTTGATGTAAAACTTCTTTACACTGGTAACGTAAGCGCCCGGCACGGTATCGGCACTGTAAAGAATGATACCCGTATCAATATCCGTAAAAGTTACATGGTACTCTTTGCCATTGTGCGGAAAAAGAATACGGATACCGTCGTTAAAGTCAAATTTGATTCCTTCGACCGCATCCAGAGTCGGGATCTGCGGCACATCGCCATAGATCTTGTTTTGAGGGTTTTGCTCCGGCGCCGACGCCGGAGTTGGCGCCGCAGCTGCGGCCGGGGCGGCCGGTGCCGGGCTACCGGTACTTATGTTTATATTATTGACTGGAACCGGATTGACTGTAAAACTCAAATCATTGCTCATATGAACTTCCCCGGGCAAATCCCGTAATAAAAAATAAAAAAAATATGCTTCATCCGATGATTGCCGGAAGTATCATGCAGTAAAACCCCCATTCAAACAATCATTTTCTAATATACCACAGCAACATTAATTTGCAAATTTTTCAGCAGCAACTTTCAACTGTTTCCGTGCGGCACGGTAAGCCATGCAATAAACAGCAAATGCTAAAATCAATGTTTTTTATGTTTTATGATTTGCATTTTGCTTAAAGTCGGTTATTTTAGGTGGATTTACAAAAAACACCTTATTAATAAGGTCAAAAAAATGGCCCGTTACCCGGAAATAACTGCAATCATTAAACAGCGCATCGACGGCGGAGTCTACACCGATAAACTGCCGTCGCTGCAGCAGTTGGCATTGGAATTCCAAGTCAATATCAACACCATTCAGCGGGTGATGAGCGAACTCAAAAAAATCTCTTACGTCTACAGCATAAACGGGGTCGGTAATTTTGCGGCAATAACCCCGCAACATGAGTCAAAAAAAATCGTAGTCTTGTATATGAACGATTTCATCAATCAGAACAACTACCGGCTGATGAACTTTATCGGCGCATTGCAGCACGGGTTGCTGGCGCATGATTTACAGCTGCAAATCATTATGAACAACGATTTACCCGACCCGGCAACCTGTCAGGCAGTGTTGATCCATGCCTGGAGTATACGCGGGGAAACTCTGCGGCAGCTGAAAAATCGCATCATGCCCGAAAAGATCTACTTTATTGACCGCTTTGTTCAGGATGAACCGCTTTTTGCCATAGATAACGCGGCCGGCGGACGGATGGCCATAGATTATTTGTACAACTGCCACCATCGCAATATTGCAGTTTTGGCCTACAGTCAGGTTCCGGAAATTTCGTTTTACGAGCGGGCCCGCGGGGCTGCTCTGGCCGCAGCCCAATACCCGGATCTGACCTTTGCGATCCATAATTTCGGCGATACCGGAGATGTCAAAAACAGCAGCTTGCGCGATCAGGTTTTTCAAAAGATCCTGACTCAAAAAAATCGCCCGGATGCAGTATTTGCGCTGACCGATAAATTGGCGCTGCACTTTATCCAATATTGCCGGAATAACCATATTTCAGTACCCGATGATATTTCGGTAATAGGCTATGACAACGAAAAAATGCTGCAGTTTTTTGAACCGGCTCTGACCACTTTTGAAGAACCATACGATCTGTTGGCATCTGAACTGGTCAAGCGGATGCTCCACCCGGTCCGGCGGCCCGGCGAAGCGCTGCAGATGTTCTACAAGCCGATCCTGATCGAAAGAAGCAGTGTAAAAAAACAATAAATTATATAACCTCTAAAATAGGAGAAGGTACCATGAAAAAACAATTCACCCTTATCGAGCTTCTTGTCGTGATCGCAATCATTGCCATTCTGGCCGCCATGCTGCTGCCGGCACTCTCGGCTGCGCGCGAACGCGCCAGACAAGCCAACTGCACCAGCAACCTCAAGCAATTGGGTACGGCAGTTCTGATGTACACCGGCGACAACAAAGACTATCTGCCGGCCAAGCCCAACAGCTCCGGTCAGGTCGTTCACAACGGTATGGCGGTAAGCAAGACATTCGGCACTTCCAGCTATCCGTCGGATTTCATCATCAACGGCGGCTATCTCGGTTCGCCCCAACCCGATGATGTCAATGAACTGAAAAGCATCGTTTCCCGCAACTTCAAATGCCCCAGCGATTCCTCGGTGGCCATGGTTGAACACTCTTCGACTGTTGATACCAGCTACGTTTACATCATCTGGAGCCGCAATGCAGCCGTAGACGCCAAGTGGAATGCTGACCGGCATGCCCGCAGCCGCGTGGGCGACAACCCCGGCCATGTGATCTACAGCTGTTTCTTCCCGCCCCGCAACAACACCAATCCGCGCCCGCACAGCAAACTCTGCCCGACACTTTATCTGGGCGGTCATGTTGAAAGCAATCAGTTCCCCACCGGTTCGGTCGGCGATACCTGGTACAACGCGGCCACTTTCTTTGATGACGAAGAGAGATAAATTCAAGGGATAAACAGTCAATTATGAAAATTATATCTTTTGCAGCTGCCGCTATGGCAGCAGGGAGTCTTACAGCCTCAACTCTGGACACCCAAACCCAGTTCGCCGGCAGCAAACACACTGTCAACGAAGGCGTTATAAAAATCAGCGACACCTCCAAAGATGGCGGAGCGTTGATCATAACTTCGAAAACCATTCCGCTGAAAGCTGCGTCCGAAATAAACTTTTCGGTTCAGGCCAAATGCGAAAATGTTACCACCCGCACCCAGGTATATATCCACATTTATGATCAGAGCGGCAAAAGACTCAATGTTGTCGGCAGCAGTGTCATTACCGGCACCAGCGACTGGCAAGAGCTGAAACTGGTCATTCCAGCCGGTGCGCTGCCCGCAACGGCCGCCGGGATCAAAGTTCAACTGCAGCCCGCCGCCGGCCCAGCCGCCGGCACCGGCACGGCCTGGTTCCGCGATCTGAAGCTGGATATAACCGCCCCGGCCACACTGCCGCAAACCCAACGGCTCAAGTGGAATGGCATGAAGTACACCCTCGACCAGGGAGTAATTACGCTGACCGATGACTCCACGGCCGGCGGAGCATATCTGCTCAGCAATCCGATCAAAGTAAAAGCCGGAACTGCCTGGATTTTTTCCTGCGAAGCCAACACCGTCAACAATACCGGCCGGGCGCAGATGCATGTTTTTGTATTTGACAAATCCGGCAAACGGCTGCAGGCATATTCCAGCAATTCCCTGCCCGGCACCAGTGATTGGAAAAAACTGAGTCTTATCATTGACCGGATGCCCGCTGCCAGCGACAGCATAATGATCGTGCTGCAGCCCTCCGCCGGCCCCGCATCCGGCACCGGCACAGCCCAATTCCGCAATCTTGAGTACGGCGAAAAAGAAGTTGCCGCCACGCTGCCGGGTATCGAAAGTATCAATGGCTATATCACCAAATACAACGCGCTGGAGCTGGTGGATAAAAATCTGAAAAAAACACCCTTCGCTACTCCCCTCCCCCAGCCCCGTCTGGAGCTGATGTACCAAACGCCCGAAGTTGCCGATGTTTTGCAGATCGTAACCCCGGCGCAACTGGACAGCGTAAAGATCGCGCCGTGGCAGGAAGGCAAAGAAGAATACGCTCCGCTCCAGAATGCAAAACTGCAAAAAGTTTCCGGCGGGTACGCCATTGACCTTAAAGAACTGGGGCCGTGGCGCAAGCTGGCCGTGGAATTCCCCGGCAAAAGCAATTTGACCATCGAAACACTGAAACTTTACAAACCCGAATATCCGGAAGAAAACTGGCAGGCCAACTGGATTTGGTTCACACCCGACCGGATCGAAAATATCGTGGTTTATCTGCGCGGAGAGTTTGAACTCGACCAGCTGCCGAAGCTCGCCATGATGCAGGGCGCCGTGGACGATGGCGGCGAAGTTTATGTCAACGGCCACCGCGTAGCCAGTATTTTCGGCCGGGCCACACCGCCGAACACCAGCATTGCCCAATATCTGCGCCCGGGCAAAAATACCATTTGCGCCATCGTGCATCAGGCCCGTTACTCGGCCGGACTGCTGGTGGAAATGGATATGGTTTTTGCCGACGGCAGCAGCCGCAAGTTCATCACCGACAAAAATTGGCGTGCCTCCACGACCCAACCGGCGGCCAACTGGATGAGTCCGGAGTTTGATTACAAATCGTTCACCCGGTGCGTTGAACTGGGCCGTCCGCCTCACGGCGCCTGGGGCGCAGTCAAATACCGCATGAATGCGCCTAAAACTGTGATTCAGGTACTCCAATCAGATATTCCTTCTGAAATCACTGCCGGGGAAAGTTATAACTGTAAAATGCAGTTCCAGCTTCCGGCCCAACGCCCCGCCACTCCGGTGCGGCTCAATCTGATGCGCAACGGCATTACGTTTGAAACGTTCAATATCGGGATCACTCCGGCAGATAAGACCAATTTTGAGTTCGGCTTTACTCTGGATACCAGCAAATTCCTGATGCCCGGCGATTACGAGCTGGTCTTTTCCATGTCCGGCTGCAAGCCGATGGCCGGGAACCGCGATCTCTCGCGCCAGCCGGTCAAAGTCAGCAACAGCCGCCGCGCGCAAACGCCCGATGCCAGACTGAAAAAAATCAACGGTGTCCCCACATTGACGGTCAACGGCAAACCTTATTTCAGCATCTTCAGCGCCCACGGCGTCAAGGATCTGGACGTTCATGCCCGGATCTTCCACAAGTCCGGTCTTGAGCTTTACCACGTTTACCACACGCCGGATTTGAGTGAAAATCAAATCTGCAATTTCGCCCAGCTGGATATGATCGCAGCCACATTGCTGAAAAACGATCCCAATGCGCTGATGATCGTCAAACTTTCCATGCGCGACGGCACGCCGCAGTGGATGCGCCAAAAACACCCCGAAGATATGGTCGTTTTTGATAACGGCGCCCGCAGCAGCCACATGTCGCTGGCCAGTTCAGTCCGCCGGGAGTATTACGCATATTATATACGGCAAATGATCAAACATGTGGAAAAATCACCCTACGCCGACCGGGTCATCGGCTACTTTGCCAACGAAGGCGAAGAAGGCCAGTGGATGCACTACTGGTCGGGCGGCAATCCGTCAGAACCGGGCACGCTCAGCGATTACAGCCAGCCGATGCTGGACTTCTTCCGGCAATATCTGCGACGCACCTACAAAACCAATGCCGCGCTGCAGGCAGCCTGGAACGATCCGAACGTAACTTTTGACAATGCCGCCATCCCGAGCCGCGAAATGCGTACAGCTTACGGCAACGGAGTTTTCCGCGACCCGAGCTTGCACCGGAGCGCGATTGATTACGCGTATGCTTTGTCGGAGTGTGTAACCGAAGGTATCGAGTTCTACGGCAAAGTGATCAAAGAAGCCACCGGCGGCAAAGCTCTGACCGGAGCGCTTTACGGGCATTTGATCGACCTCGGATCACATTTTCTGGGTGAACAAACCGGTTATATCCGCCAGAAACGCGCCATCGAAACGCCTTATATAGATTACTACCTCGGACCGCTGCAGTATGCAAGTAATTTCCGCGATCAGGGTGGAGTCGGTTCTTACGATATGCCCAGCCCCGCAACCTTGGTGCTGTACAACAAACTGTGGATCAACGAAAATGACGCCCGCAGCCATTTGCAGTACCCCGCAGAATACGCCTACAGTATCCGCACGGCCTACGCTCACGATCAGGTCATAGCACGCGAAGTCGGCAAAGCGCTCTGCTCCCGGGCCGGATTCTATTACTTCCCGCTTTCCACCAGCTCGCTCAACTTCTATGACGACCCGGAAAGCGTAAAGACCATCGGCGAACTCGACAAGATCACCAAAGCAGCAGTAACGCGCGATTTACGCAGTACCTCGGATATCGCCGTTTTTATGTCCGACGAAAGCCATGCCATGCTCCGTCAGCAGGGCGGCGGATTCGGCGATGAGCGCTTGCAGAGCTATGCCATATTCCAGCGCGAAGCCATCGGCCGGATCGGTTCACCTTTCGACGAATATCTGCAATTTGACGCAGCTCATCCGCAGCTTAAAGATTACAAATTGTATATCTTCCTCAATCCATATTTGATGACTGACGAAGAAGTCAAAGCGGTGCAGAAGATCGCATCCGACAAAAATAATCATATCATTTTTGTTTCCGCCCCCGGCATTGCCAACGGCGCCCAATTGAATATGGATCTGGCCAATCAGCTTACCGGCATGGACTTTGAACTGCGCAACACCCGGCAGAAAGCGCAATTCAAGACCACCCGCGCGTTTGAAAGTCTGCCGGCCGGACACCGTTTCGGCCACGCCGATCAGGAATTTTCGCCGGTACCGGTGGCGCGCAGCTTTGACGAAGTGCTGGCCTGTTTTGAAGACGGCACACCGGCAGTTGTGCGCAAAGGCAATATATTCTTTACCCCGGCAGCGCTGCTGCCGCCGGAAATCCTGCGCCATATAGCCAACGGCGTTGGAATAGACATCCAGTCGCGCAACAATATAGCGGTCTACAGCTGTGCCAGTTATACTGCATTCCACAGCAGCAAGGTGCAAGGCTCTTTCAGCTTTGCTGCCCCCCGGGGTAAGCTCATGCGCCAGCTCTGGCCGGTCGATCCGCAAGCCAAGTGGGTCGAAAGAATCCAGTGGCAGAATAAAGCTCCGGAAAGCCGGATCTATGAGTTGAAAAACAAATAAACTTTTGGGGATCATACCCAACGGGCCGCAGCTTAACATAATCGGTTGGCTGCGGCCCGTTGTTTATCCGAATTAAAAACCGGGAATCCGGCTCCCGGATAAAATGTTTATTTTTTCCAGTCCTGATAGCGGAACGGTACGGTTGCCCGCGGCGCCATCCGGGTGGCCGGAGTCATAAACTCAAAGAGTTCTTGCAAAGATACTGTCGCCAGACAGGTGTTGGTATCACCGGCACCATAATAGATCCGCAAGGTGTCGCCATCCGGTTCGATCACTGCGCCGCAGGGGAACACGGTATCCTGCACCCAGAAGTTTTTATCTTTGCCGGTTTCGTAAGGCATTTCGGCCACCAGCAGCGGTTCTTTGGTAATAGCGATCAATCGGGTCGGATCGTTAACATCAAAAAGCGCAGCGCCTGACATGTAACGCTTGTTCCAGCCCCGATTGTCGGATTCTTCCAACGCCGCCGGCACACCATCTACGGAGTGGAAAATCAGCAGCCAGCCGCGATCGGTCTTGACCGGCGGCGCACCGGCCCCGATCTTTACGCTGGCAAACGGCACATCTTCGCACCCCAGCAGAAGTTCCTGCTGCCCCCAATAACGCAAATCCGGCGAAAAAGCGTACCAGATATGGAATGGATCGCCCCATTGATTGGAAGGCCGTTCCAGCCGCATATACATATTGTTGATCTTTTCCGGATACAGCACCATGTTGCGCTGTTGAGGTATCCCCAGCCAGACCACATCAAAATCGGTACTTTGCCCGCGCCATTTGGCAATACCGGGGCGCTCGGAATGTTGATTTTCAAAACAAAATGTCATATACAACTCGCCTTCCAGCACGGTCAGACGGCTGTCGCAAACCCACGGCAACAGTTCGTCGCCGTAATGCACCCGGACAAATTCCGGCTCGATGTCAAAATTAATACCGTCATCGCTCCAGCCCAAACCGGTGTTGATCGAAGCAAAATTGGTTTCGCCCGGTTCCGGGTGCGGATCAGCGGAATCCACCCGCGGAGCAATGCAGTATTTGCCATTAAAGCGTGTTACGCCGGCATTGTAGACCAGATCGGCCTGATAAGGAACATTACCGGCAGTCAGGATCGGATTACCGCTGTAGCGGTGCAGAATTTTGCTTGTGTGGTGAACACCGGTCATTTTATCGCGTCGGAACGGATTTTTCATGATTTTTGCGCTTTCGTTTTTTACTTGATGTCGATCACCGGTTCGGGGAGCGTAAAATCGCCTTTGCCCGGAATGGAACCGGAAATATGGTATTTGCCTGCGGGGAAACCGGAGAGAGTCCAGGTTACATTGTGCATCTTACCGGGGGATAATTGCGGCAGATCAAAGTTTTTTTCAAAGGATTTGCCGTCTTTGGAAGTCATACGCAGTTGGATCGTACACTGTTCTGTGGGCGTGGCCGCCATCATTACCAGCCCCAACCGCCACGGCTGCGAGCGTTTGGTAACATAAGCATACATACCAATATCGCCGCAAATTTCGTGAAGATTTTTCAAACCGGGGTATACCGCTGCCGCAAACGAGTATTTTCGTACACTCTCCGGATCCATTTTTTGCGGTGCCAGCATAAACGCCATCCACCAGTACCATTTTTTGTTGTAACCGCCGCTGAGGGTGTAGAATTTGCTGCCTTGCTGCAGAGAATCCGGGTCAACGATCAAAGCAAAAGTCAAATCCTGCGGCGGAATGATCACCGCCATAAAGTTATCCGACGGCACAACAGTGCGCTGTTTCCAGCGATACAGTTTATCGTATTTACTGTCAAGACTTTGCAAGCGCACCAATGGAATAAACAAGTTGCTTCTTTTCGGCAGCGGGTCGCCGCCGTTAAGGAAGAAATCCCAGCGGGGAGTGATTTCGCTGCCGCCTTTGCCGTGCCACTGGAATTGCGACTCGGTTTTAACAAGCGTGGAATTTGGAGCCAGCGTGATCGTTCTGGTCATGGTAATGGGCATACCGCCATAATTTTTGACAGAAAAAACTACGGTATTATCATCAATTTGCTCTACATTCATCTTCTGATCCATTGAGCGCAGATCCCGCTGCAGAAAGGTATCGGCACTGCCGAACGCATTGCCTTTGACATTTTTCAAAAGAGTTCCGTAGTTGGTACACAAGCTGTGCCGCGGGTAAAGAATATTGTAATTATTCTTTTTAAGCGTGATCTGGTCGATCCGCCCCATACTTTCGGGCAGTAATTCAACGGTCAGAAATTCATTCTGCAAGATCAGTTTCTGATATTTGACTTCCTGAATTTCCGGTTCTCCGGCGACTGCGGAAGTTGTGATAACTGCGGCGGCACAGCACAACAATTTTTTCAGATTTTTCATAATTATTCACCTCTTTGAGAAGAATTTTCAAAACAGCGCACCAAAGGCAGACGCGCCTGATCAAGATCAAAGTATTTGAGCATATCCGGGTGCAGGCAATCCCACGCCCGCGGGTGGAATGGGAAAATGTACTCATAACGCTGATCCAGCACATAGCTGAACTTTCTGACCAGCAAATCGGCGGCGGCCGCATCTGGTGCAGTTATCAACCACTGATTGCCCGATAAGGCAACCTGACTTGCCGCATCCCCCCGACCGATGCGGATCACGATTTGCGCGTTGCCCCCCGCAGCATTGCCTTGAGTAATAACGATATTGTTCCCGGTCAGCACATGGTGTTTGACCAGAAAGTCGAACACGTTTTTCAAACGCACGGCCTGACGGATCTCCGCAGTATTGGCATTTTCCGGCAGGACGATCTCAAAATCCGCCCGCCTACCGGCATCGGTAAACTTAAAGCGCATCAAATCAGATTTTTTGAATGTAAAATACTTGGAGCGATACTCAAGCGTAATCTTGCCATTGGCGGGGATTTTCAGCGAATCTGCGCTGACTTTCCGGCCGTTGAGCGTAATAGCTGACAATTCAAAGTCCTCTATTTTCCGGGGACGCAGCGTGGTCGCAAATTCCGCATTGTCAGCAAATTGCAGCTGATAAACAATTTTATCGATATCTTTTTGCACCGAAGCAGTTACTTCTATGCCGCCATCGGGAACATTGGTCAAGCCGCAGACACTTTCGTACAACACCGGCAGCCGCGAAAGCAGTTGCGCCTCAAAGCAAGTGGATCTGTTCCGGAGGAAATTTTCTGTGGAGGCCTGATCGCGCATCTTACGGATAAAGATGTAATCATCTTCCCCCAGAATATCGTTGCCGATCTCTGCCGGAGCGACTGCACTTTCAGCATAGGGGTTGCCCATAAAAATAATGCTGTTTTCGCCGGTACCGTAGCGGGCGGCATAAAAGAGTTTGTCGCTTGCTGTGGTCAACGGCACCTGGGCCTGCCAGCCGAGCTTGCGGACTGCCAGCAGTTCCGGCATGATGTATTGCTCCAGCGAGCAGCCGTTGGCCGTATTGTAAGTACCGGTCAAACCGTATTGAAAGTAGTTGAAGATCAAGTGGACCGAAAGTTTCTGCAGTTCATCAGTAAACTCTTTCTGGCTCATATTCCGCCAATCCGGCAGATAATCAAACAGAAAACGGTTGAATCCGTAGCCGCGGGTCTGCATGGGGATCTGACCGGCATTGTAACGCACCAGCGGCATCACACTGCGGAACGAATCTTCAAAAATACCATATTCAAGCATACAACTGTCGCCCCGGCCGGTGATGCCGTTGAGCCAGACAAAAGTACCGGGGATTTCCTCATGCACAAAGTCGGTCAGCTTGATGATCGCTACTGATTGGTCGACAAAAACGCCTTTATCATCCCAGGCGCGTCCGGGCATATCAGGATTTTGGGCCGCCGGTCCCCGGTAGTAAGCGCCGGGTGTTACGCAGTCAAAAGCAAAGCCGGGCATACCTAATTCGGCGTGGACTTTTTTCATATCCGCGCGGAATTTATCGCCGAAACTGGTTTGGTAAGAAAACACCCGCACATGCTGATCCCACGGTGTACACCACGGACTTAAATATTTTTTGACATTGTCTGTATCATCTACGATCGAATCCGGATAACGCTGTACTGCCAACTGGTCTTCGCACCACACACCGGCAGCGCTGTTATAAAAGGCATAACCGAAATCTTTGGCATATTTGTTCCATACTTCGCGGCGCTGGTTATGGAATTTTTCCCAAGCGAGATTGCGGTAATCAAAAACCTTACCGGCAATGCGGGTGTTGTACCACCATGTAAACGGACGCAACGGTTTATAGTCCCACAAATCAGCTTCGCCATAAATATCGCCGGCCCGTTTGAACGGCACAAATGCCCAAGTCAAAGTAGCATGATAGCGGCGCTCTTCTTCGTAATCGGGTATATCCAGCCAACTTACCAGATATTGCTCGGTACCCCAGATATAAGGATTATCCCAGCCGACAACCGGCTCAAAAAGTTCCGGAAAGGAGTCAAAAATGCGTTGGATCATGGCTTGTTCTTTACCATATCTGGTAGCCGTCAACCCTGCAATCATTCTGAAATCAACCGTTTGGCCGGGCGCAACCGCGTGGCGCTGATCAAATGTAAAACGGTATCGGGTCTGCTCATCCAGTAAATGAGCGGCATGATAGCTCACCAGATCGTGCGGCACTTGTCCGGCAAAAAGCGTAAAATCCTTTCCGATCACCCCCGCCGCCGGAAATACCTGGGTGATCCCGGCCAATTTCTTTTCCGGCCGCCCCTTCAAACCGGCGCGGTGCAGCGGCAGCTTTTTGACCGGGAGCGTTTCGTAGCCGTTAAAAAAGTGATCCGATTTACCTTTGGGGAACTCAAAGGTCAATTCCGGCTGCAGAAAAAGTTCGGTTTTGCCGGTATTGCTCAACGAATTATTGAACAAAAGCAGCTTGCCGCGCACTTCCGGGCGGATGACCAGTGTGTAGTCGCCTCGTCCGGAGGCAAAGCGGATCTCTTCAGCATTACTGATGACGAGCTTCAGCGTATCATATTTTTTGCTTTTGCCGTTGTAGATCCGGATCTTTCCGGGAATGGCAAGTGTCTTGCTGCCGGCGATTTTCAGTTGGAATGTGCCGTTTTTATCCGGTGCGCTCCAAGTAAATTCCGGCTGTTGAGCCAGCGCCGGAATGGCTGCCAGCAAAAAAATCGTCAATATTTTTTTCATCCAATCGCCCTCATTATTCACTGCAAATCAAATTTGCTGCCATCCGGCAAGATACCGCTGATCGGGCCGCAATCATCAATTTCAATTTGATGGTTTTCACCCGGGTACAGTACCGGAACCGTTACTTTATATTGTTTTTCTCCGGAATATACGATCATCTCACCGGCCGCAGTTTTCCGGGCCGGGGCCAGGATCAAAGTTGCTTTTTTTCCGTCTTTTTTAACATTTACAGCCGTAACACCGGCAACATCTTTTATGCCGTCCAAATTCAAAAATACCGCAAACATACATTTGACTGAAGTTTTTTGCCCCGGTGCAATATTTTTTCCGTTCAAAATTATTTCCATGGAACGGTATTTGATCCGGTTATCCTCGCCATACCAGCTGTAAAAAGCGCCGTCGGGAAAAAACTCTTCCGGCGGAGCAATGATCGCCAACACTGCTTTTTCATCCGGATACACTGTAGCGATCCAATTGCGTTTGGGGGCAAAGAGTCCGATTTTCTGCGATATAACTGCATCACGATCAAGAATATGCAAATTACCCAAAACGTGTTTGTTTATTTTGCCGGCAGCGGGAATCTGTAAAATAGTGTTCGCCGCATTATCCGGAGTCAGCGAGTACCACACAGCCAGATAAAACGGCTTTTGGCCGCGGTTGAAAACTTCGGCTTCATAAAGCCAGATGGTGCTTTCCGGCAGCAGGGTCGTCTTGCGCCGCAAGTCGATCGGCAAACCGCCGTACCACTTGTTTTCAAAAAGAATCGAACCATCTTCCGGAACACTTACACGGCTTTTACCATCCCGCTGGGCAACATAATTTTTCCAGAAATTTTCGCCGCAGCCAAACGTATTGTTGCGGTAGAATTCATAAAGCGGGTCAACACTGACTTTGGTAAGCGTGCGCTCAAGCAGAAGTTTCCGGCCGGAGGAGTTTAATTTGATCTGATTCAAACGCCCCAGCGACTCCGGCAGAAATTCCAACTCGATGAAGCGATTTTTCAAAATCTCTTTGCGGTAAACGTCCGGTTTTTCTGTAACTGCGGCACCCGATGAGAGTACCGCAGTTACAGTCAAAATAACTGCAGTAAGTTTTTTCATAATTTTTTTACAATATATCAGAGTGCGCAAGAACCGGATTCATTGCCGCCGGTACCATGACAGGGGCGCATATCCCATTTGCCGGCTTCCACTTTGTCATCGTATTCGGCGGCAAACGAACATGGATTGCGGATCTGCGTAGCGTTTTTCCATTCCGCATGACCATCCATCAGCACTACATTAGCGCCTTCGTTGTGGCGTCTTTCGATCCCCGGCATGGAACCGACACCGGCCAATCCCGGAATCGCCGGATAAACATACCACAGATGAACCAGGTCAGCAAATCCGAACGAAGATGCCGAAATTCCGGCCGCTTCCCGGTTTTTCGCCGGCATGGAATCCATTACACAGCCCATCCGGCTGGGGTCGGAAAAGCGGTTGCCCTTGCTGGAAGCCAGACTGATGGTGTTGGGGTACATCCCCCAAATGTTGACCAACACCCCATAGTTGAGGTTGGCCGAGTCAAAACTCCAGTTGGCTGACGACGGGCAGCGGGTAATATTTTTGTCGATCAGCTGGTCGCCGTAAAACTGTTCAAACCATCTGGTATTGCTGGGCGCGTGGTAGCTGTAGAAATCTTTGTAAAAGCCGCCGGGACACCAATCGTGATTGCTCTGCTGATACATCTGCCAGGCCAATCCGAACTGTTTGAGGTTGGACAAACATGTGGCTTGTCTGGCCCGTTCGCGCGCTGCCGAAAGCGCCGGCAGAAGCATGGCCGCCAGAATTGCGATGATGGCAATGACCACCAGGAGTTCGATGAGTGTAAACTTCATGCTCTTTAAGGTAACTTGTTTTTGCGTAGGCATTTGCATTTTTTATACTCCCTTTGTTTTCAGGTTTTGGTTGCAAATTTATTTATAATAACGATTCCAAACACACATGTTGCTTTTGCCCCGGTTGCCCCATAATGCGTAGGGTACGGCGCAGAAAGAAATTTTTTCATAATCAGCCGCGGCATTAAAATACAGTTCATCTGCCGGCAGGATCTCCCGGTATGCCTTACCCGATATGGCCAATGTACCATCCGGCAGCCCGTCGATTTTTTTAAGCTCAAACTTCTGATCGCGCCGGATCATTATTTCCCGCACCGGACAGATTTGATCAAGCTCTTCCAAAGCATAGACTAACGGACCGCGTTTCAGCGCAATACGGCCCAGATTGCCGGTGATTTTCTGGTTGCTCAACATAACTTCCACCGGCATATCCAGCACGATTTCCACCACATCGCCGATTTGCCAGTTGCCGCTAATCACCCTCTGAACCTCCCGACCGTTGAGTTTGATACTGCTTTTTTTGCACCACTGCGGTATCCGCAAGTGCAAAGTAAACTCGCCGGCACTTTGCATTGTGATCCGGATATTGCCATCGTAAGGGTAATGGCCGGAAATTTCCAGCTTCACCGGCAGATCGCCGACTTGCAATTCAGCCTGATTGGCCGGATACATATTTACATACAAATTGCCCGGCGCAGTGGAGTAGACAAAACTGCCCAACTGCGGCAGAAACCGGGAAAAGCTCGTCGGACAGCATGGACAGCTGAACCACGGCTGCCGTTCGGCCGCACCAAAATTGTAAAAACTGCTGTTTTCATCCACTTCCAGATAATTGGAGTAAAAGAAGGTGTTGCCGTTCAGACCGATCCCGGAAAGCACACCGTTATAGATGGCAGTTTCCAATACTTCCAGGTATTCCGTTTTGCCGGTCAGATTGAAAAGCCTTGAAGCCAACTGAACCAGCCCCATGGCCGCACAGCTTTCAGCATACATCAAGGCGCCGTTGCTCAAATCGTAATCGCGGGTAAATGCCTCATAATAGAAAGTAGAACCGATGCCGCCGGTAATGTACATGCGTTTGTTGCAGATACTGCGGAAAAGTTTCTCGCACTGCTCCAAAAGTTCCGTATCGCCGGTTTCGCAAGCCACATCGGCCATACCGCTGTAAAGATAAACAGCCCGCACCGCATGACCGTGAGCATCGGATTGTTCGCGTACCGGTTTATCGGACTGGCGAACAATTTTCATGCCTTCAAAATTCCATTCGTCAGCCGGGAATACACAAGGTTCAGTGCCGCGGTCATCAATAAAATAACTGGCCAGACGCAGATAACGCTCATTGCCGGTTACCCGGTAGAGTTTCACCAGCGCCAACTCGATTTCTTCATGTCCGGGCCAGCCGCGACGTTTGCCGGCTTCCAGCCCGAAAACGCTGTCTATATAATCAGCATAACGGCAGACCGCAGCTAAAAGCGCCTCGCCACCGGGCAGATCTTTACCGGCGACGGCCGCTTCGATCAGATGTCCGGCACAGTACAACTCGTGAAGGTTGTTGAGGTGCTTCCAGCGATCCTCCGGTGCGGCACCTGATATGTAAGAATTCAAATAGCCATCCGGCTGCTGGCAGGCAACGATTTTTCCGATCCATTCCTGAAAAATTTTCAAAAGATCCGCATCAAACCTGATTTGCAGCGCATAAGCAATGCCTTCCAGAATTTTTGCTGTATCTGAATCATAAAAATATTCCCGTTTGCCGTGATAGTTTTTAAGGTCAAAAGCATCCACCCGGCCGCTTTCATAAGCCTTTTCAACCGCCGATGGAATAGTCGAGGTCAGGCACTTTTCCAAACGGGGTGCCAATACTTTATCCGTAAATTTAACTGTACTTGCTCCGGGTATATCTAAACGATTGATTTTCATTTTTTACAGTGTATGCATTAAAAAAATTGTTGATGATTGTGCTTTTTTAGAATATACATCAAAATAAATAACGCGACAAGATACAAGAATATGCAAAAAAGATGGCAATTCCGACAGAGGGTATTATTTTGCCACTTTTTTTCTTGCAAAGTTTTTAAAACATATTATTATTTACACAGGTTGAAAAAAGGAGTTGAAATTATGGCAGAACCCATTTATAAAGCTCTTCATGCCGGACGCTTTTATTCCCGCGGCAAAGGCCGCCACATAACCCGCTGTAATCCGGAGTGGGAGTTGATTTTTGTAGCCTCCGGCTCGCTGGATATGTTTGCCGGGAATCAGAAGTTTCATCTGGCTGCCGGCGACCGGTTGCTGCTGGAAGCCGGTGTCGAACACGGCGGATTGAGCGATTATCCGGTCGGGTTATCGTTTTTCTGGTTGCATTTTCAACCGCAGAACCGTTCGGCGGTCAAGTTTATAAAATCGCTGCCGCAACAGGCCGCTGTCAGCGACCGGCTGCGCTTGACGGAGTATCTGCAGTTTTATCTATCGATCCAAAGCAGTTCGCCGGGGGATCAGACCGCCAAAGATATTGTCTGGCAGCTCATTTTGCACGAACTTACCAAACAATCCCAGCCCGATGCAGAGTTGAGCGATCACCCGGATATGCTGCCGCCGGCGCGGCTGGTGCGCGAAGCCCGCCGGATAATCCAATTGAAATATTACACCCGAATCAGTACTTCGACGATCGCCGCCGAACTATATTGCAATGCTGATTACCTCGGACGGCTTTACCGGACAACGTTCAATACCACGATCACCGATGATATACATACCATGCGTATGCGTCTGACGGTCAAACTGCTGCAGAACAGTCAGCTGTCGATCAAAGAAATCGCCAACCGGGCGGGTTTTGAGGATCTGGCGCACTTCCGGAAAATCTTTTTCCGGACTTATGCCATGACTCCCAAACAATACCGCAATATCAACGCATCCGGGTATGCTAATTCCGAATAAAAATAACACAGGAGCCGTATAAATTTTGCCTGCCGGCGGCCTGATTTTACAATCCAAACTGGAATTGAGTTCAAGACAGGACGCTGTTGGGAATTTTTTATTTTTATTTTGATATTTCACGGATTGATTTTTCGGCGCGGTGTGGTATATTTTCCCGGTAAACAATATTGAGTACAACCAATGAACGCAGGAAGTATATATTATGAGTATAAATATTTTTGAAGCCGTTATGATGATCTGTTTCGGTGCCAGCTGGCCGGTGTCGATATTGAAAACGCTCAAAGTAAAAGACCCCAAGGGCAAAAGTATCGGCTTTCTGATGTTGATCGAAATCGGGTATATTTCGGGTATAATTTTCAAACTCCAGCATTTTGACTGGGGGATCGTGCTTTATATCCTCAACGCATTGATGGTGGCTACTGATCTGGCGCTGGTACTCTACTACCGCAAACTGCGCGCCGCAGACAAGTCAGCCTGAAAAATCAATTATTGGCAATAAGAAAATCTATCGCCCGGGGCAACTCATTAAAGTTGTAAATAATGTAGTCAGCCTCGGCGCCGCGGTATTCGTGATCGCCCTGATTGGACTTGAAAAATACCGTCTTCATTCCCATGCAATGGGCGCCGTATACATCGCGGTACATATCGTTGCCGATAAAAATCACCTCGTTGGCCTCCAACTGCATAACATCCAGCGCCGCCTGATACATCCGTTTATCCGGCTTACGGTAGCCGCAGTCGCCGGATACGATAACCGGATCAAAGAATTTTTCCAGATTAACCGATTGCAGTTCCGGTACGGCCCACAAACTCTGCCCATCCGAAACCGCCCCCATAAGGAAACGCTTTTTCAGGTTGCGCAGACAATCGTACACACCGTCGTAACACTCCAATTTGTAACGTCCGGCGGCCCGGAAAACGATCGACGTGCTGTCAGCCAGCTGTTTGATATTGCTGACCGGACGGGTCTTGAAACGCCGGATGATTTCCCGGAAGATCAGAGCAACATCAAATTCCGGAAATTCCTCGCTGCTCTGCTGACGCTGTTCTCTATTCAGTTCAAAAAAGAGCCGTTTAAGCTGGCATGGCGCGATCTTGACCCCGTAGTAATCCAGAAAATTACCGGTTACACGATAAAGCTGATCATCGCTTTCGGTCGTAAAAATATCTATAACAGTACCGTTAAGGTCAAAAAGCAATCCTTTTATCACAGTTACTTGCTCCTTAAACATTCGCCGGCTTCGCGGATAAGCATTTGCCGGTAATCGTTATCCAGATAGCTGTTGCGGGCAATGCGCAGCAGATTGACTCCCATATAAAACGGTATCCGCCGGGATATTGATGCAAAAGTCGCTTCCCGATCAGGGAAATGGTTGCTGTATTCCCAAAGGAAATGCCCGATATAAGGCTCGGCAGCATACTTATTGCCGGTTGTACGCATAAAAAAGTGCTGCAGTTCGGCGGCCATTCTACCGACATCAAAGACCCGGTCGGTACGCTGTACCCGCTCCAGATCAAAGGTTATAACGTGCATATCATCTCCGAAAAAGAAATTCGACGGAGTAGCATCGCCATGCACCAATACTTCGCAATCCTGATACATAAAATCTTTATTGCGCCACTCCTCGCACAAACGGAGCATATAATTTTCATCTCCGGATGAAATCACCCCTTTCAAACCATTGACCACCAGTTCAAAATAGTGGCATACCGCACTGAACCGGACTTTTTCTTCCGGCCGGGCCGAACGGTTGTGCAGCGTAGCCAAAAACCACGCCAGCGCGGTCAGTTTACCGTAAAGCAGCCCCGGATCGCTCTGATTGATACTGCGCAAGATGATGTCATCCAGCGGTTCGCCGTAACAATACTCCACCACCAGCAGCGAGTTGAGTTCATCGTTGCGCCCCAGCACCCGCGCGGCGTAGTGATACGGGCTGTTTTCGAGATAACTGCGGAACTCCACGGTGTTGCGATATTCGCGGTCAAGCCGGCGGCAGGCAGCATCCCGGTCGCGCTGACGCTCGGAATAAAAAAACTTACCCACGACCTTGCTGCACGTTGCACGATCTTCGTAAATGTAAACCGCGTTGGAACCGTTGGTGCGGAAAACTCTTATACCGTCGCGGCAATCGCAATTTATCTGGGGGAATATATCGTTTTTCAAATAGTTGTAAAGTGGATCTGATTCCGGCAAATGACCAAGATACTGCATTTTTTCACCTGATTAAAATCAATATATTTTGACCTTGAACTTTTACTGCAGGTTCGTTCAGGCCAGAACTTTCAGTACTTTCAAACTGGAACTCTTGCGCATACCTTTGACTTTTTCGCGGAAAACATTCATGTGAGGAGCTTGCAAATGCGCTTTAAGGTGTTCCACACTTTCCCAGCATTCTACAAAAGTTACACTGTTTTCGCCATCGAATATTTGAGCAGAAAGTCCGGACTCGCAATCGCAGGCCAGCGAGTAGCTTATACAACCGTTTTCGGCGCGCACCAGCGGAATATTTTCTTTGACGGCAGCAATAAATTTTTCCCGGCAATCAGCTTCTAAAACCGAAACAGCTATTACAAAAATCATAATAAACCTCTTTTGGGATATGATATGGAACTTTTTTACGTTATATAACAATAACTCTTTTTATTGTTTTTGCAACAAAGAAAGCACAAAATCTATACGTTTCTGCCATACTCTTACCGGTATATTGCAGCCATGACCCAGCTGCGGATCACGAATATACTCCAACTGGAAGTTATGTTTATTCATAGCTTCGGCCATAGCATCGGAGTGATAAATATTGACCGTTTTATCGTTCAAACCGTGAATTATCAAATAGGGTATGCGCAACATGTGTTCGACTTGATACAATGGCGAGTGTTCGCGCAAAACATCTTCCCACGGTTCGGCGTAACCATAAAACGCCCGACTCATGCTTACTGCCACATCGTGCCGTTCATCAAAGTGATACAGCAAATCAGTTACCGGGTAGAGCGCATCGCAGCCGATGACCTTACGTTTGCCGTAGCGGCTGTACAAAAGCGAGGCGCAGCCGCCCATACTGCCGCCGGTCGAGATCAAAGGCACGTCATCGCCCAACTGCAAAAAGCTGTAAACGCGCTCGACCAGATCATCGACATAAGCTCTGGAACTGCGGTTCATCCAGCTCCACGGCCCGTAATAAGGCAATATGGTCAGGATATTTTCGTCCGCCAGCGCCAGTTCCAAAGGCGTATAGGTATTGACTACCGCCCCGCCCAGCCCGTTAAAGACCAGCGTTACCGCCCGGATCTTGCCTTTGATAAGTGAATAATTGCTCCAACAGCGGTTTTCTATCCATGACTCCAGCATAAAAAAGTCCTTTCACAGCCTGATCACCGGCCATTGTCTTTCCGGAATTTGCCCGGAGCAACGCCAGTATACTTCTTAAAATAATTGGCAAAATAAAATTCATCTTTGAATCCGGTCAAACCGGCAATAACGCTCAAAGTACAGTTGGTATTGAGCAAATACTGTTTGATAAAACTCAATTTGTACTGCCGCAGCCATTCAGCGGGCGTGCAATGGAATTCTTTTTCAAAGATCCGCACCGTCTGCACCGGGCTGCGCTGAATGACTCCGGCCAGTTCCGGCAAACGGATATTTTTCTGCCAGTTCTGTTCGCAATAGTGCCGGAGTTTCTGTGCCAGAAGCGAATTTTCCGACCGGCCGCGGTTGCGGTAATACCATCCGGCAGCTGAAATCAACCGGTGAAATGCTTCCGCAAAAAGCCGGGGAGCATTTTCGCCGTTGACCCGGACAATTTCAATAATTTGCTCAAACTCTTTTCTGACCGGGCACCCCGGCAGATGGTCAACACCTTGCAAGTCATAAATATTCAGCAGATTTTCCGGCAGCGCGCCGCCCAGATTTATCCACAGTTTTTTCCACGGATCCTGCCGGTCGGCCCGGTAGCTTACCGGCACATTGCGCGGCAATATATACATATCACCGGGCTGCGGCTGCAGCGTTTTATTTTCAAACTCAATCGAACCGCGGCCGCTTACGACATACTCAAAGGTGTAAAAATCCACCCCCTGCGCCCGGCGTATGCAATAACTGCAGTCCGGATAGGTTATACCGACTGCATCCAATACAAAAAACGGCAGCGTCCCGGAGTAGTCGATCCGCCAGAAATTTTCGTTAAACATATTCATAGCCTAAATATACGCTCACAATCCTGTCAATGCAAATAAGATACTGTCGGGAACGACATCAATATGATAAAAAAACTCATAATACAGTATTTTTTTCTATGTTTTTCCGGCCTGAAACAGGTTATTGTATAAAAAACGATCACCCCTACCCTATGGAGTCTGACTTTATGAGCAATACAATTATCCCCCCGCAGCGAATATCCCCGTCCGGACTGGCGCCGGAGCGACTGGCTCAACTGCAACGGCACTTGGGAGTTTGCCATCGACCGCGAAGAAGTTTTTACCTTTGAAACCGTAAATTTTGACCGGCAGATCACCGTGCCGTTCGCCCCGGAATCCACGCTCTCGGGCATCGGCGAAACGGATTTTCTCAATACTGTCTGGTACCGTAAAACACTCGAAATACCATCCCATTGGCAGGGCAAACGCATTCTGCTGCATTTTCAGGCCGTCGATTACGATGCAACCGTATGGATCAATGGTCAAATGCGCACCACTCACCGCGGTTGTTTTACGCCGTTTACGGTGGATCTGGGCATGATTTCCGGTTCGGTAACGGTAGTTTTACAGGCCAAAACCTTGCGCGACCGCAACCGACCGCGCGGGAAACAATCGGATAAACCGGAAAATTACCTTTGCTGTTACACCCGCACCAGCGGCATCTGGCAGACCGTCTGGATGGAAGCTGTGCCGGAAGTTTTCTGCAAAAAAGCCAAAATCGTTCCCACACCGGAAGGTTTTGATATAACCGTGCCGCTCTCGGCCAACCGCCCCGGCTGGCGGGTCAATGCCCAATTGCGCAGCGGCGACCGGGTCGTGGCCGCTGCGTCAGGTGCCGCCGACAGCGCATTGATGATTATCCTGCACTTGACGATCCCGGAAGGATCGCGCCGTTACTGGTCGCCGGAAGACCCGTTTTTGTATGATTTGACCGTAACTTTGATTAATGCAGACGGTCAGACAATTGACTCAATACAAAGTTATGCCGGCTGGCGGTTTATAACCATCGACGGTATGAAGATCAAACTCAACGGCAAAGCAGTTTTTCAAAAACTCGTACTCGATCAGGGGTATTACCCGGATGGGATTTGGACCGCGCCGTCGGATGAAGCCATGGTCAAAGATATACGACTTGCAATGCAAGCCGGATTCAATGGAGCCAGACTGCATCAAAAGGTTTTTGAAGAGCGTTTTCTCTATCACGCCGACCGTCTGGGCTATCTGGTCTGGGGTGAATTCGGCGATTGGGGTTTTGACTGGAACACGGAAGATCAGACTCCCGGCGGCCTTTATCAACCCGGCTTGAGCATGGCCGGACAATGGATAGAAGAGATCATGCGCGATTGGAATCACCCCGCCATCATCGGCTGGTGCGCGCTCAACGAAACCCATAAACGCGAGATCAACGGACAGAAAACACTCGATGTGATCGACGATCTGGTCAAGGCAACGTTTCTGGCAGCCAAAGCCATTGACCCCACCCGGCCGGTTTTGGATACTTCCGGCTACATCCACCGGTTTGAAGCCAGCGATATTTATGACAACCACGACTACGGAATGCCCGACGAGGTGAAAGCTCATCTGCAAAGCTACACGCCGCCGTGCAACTGCGACCCTTACCCGGAATCACCGTGGAACATCCACTGGCAGGGCCAGCCCTTTTTTATCAGCGAAATCGGCGGCATTGCCTGGCCGCCCGAAGCAGTGGCCAAGCTCACATTCAGCTACGGAGATCCCCCGCAGACCGAAGATGAATTTTTCGACCGCTTTACGCAATTGATCCGGGTAATAAAGGCTGACAAGCGGGTTTTCGGTTACTGCTACACCCAGCTTACTGATGTTTTTCAGGAGATCAACGGGCTGTTCTACTTTGACCGCACGCCCAAATTCTCATCAGCCAAACTTTACGCGGCCCAAGCTGACACCGCCGAGTTCGAAAAAGAGTAAGTTTTTACCGGGTTGCGGCAGAAGCACAAATTTTTGCCGCAACCTGACTTATTTTATACTGTAGACAGATTATTTTTGGAAAGCCCCGGCAAAGATTTTTTCAGCCCGGGCTTTTTCTTCTGCACTTACGCTGTCGGCACCGGCCAGCGGATTGGTCATCTTCAAAGCCTCCCACTTGAAAAATCCCATGGTATGAAACGCCAGCAACTCAACCTTTTCTATACAGTTGTAAGGTTTGAGCAAACCGGCCAGCTGCTGCAGATTTTTTTCAGTACAAGTCAAATCCTTCAGCAGCACATGTCTGATCCAGACTGCTTTGTTATTTTGCTCGCAATAGTCAAGGATCGCCATGGCATTGGCAAAACACCCTGGATTGCCCGCCAGAACACCGGCACTGTCGGAGTCCACGCCTTTTATATCCAGCAATATCAAATCTGCATCATCAAGGATCTCCCGGCAGGAATCCAGCGGCACGGCGCCGGATATATCCAACGCCGTGTGCAGATTTTCTTTGCGGCAGGCGGCAAGCACTTCGCGCACAAACTCTTTTTGCATAAGCGGTTCGCCGCCGGAAAGAGTTACCCCGCCGTTTTTTATAAAATTCCGGCAGGAAATTATGCGCGACATCAGCTCATCGACTGAAGCTGTTTTACCGCCATTGGGATCCCAGGTATCCGGATTATGGCAGTAAATACAGCGATTGGGGCAACCTTGCAGAAAAACTACATAGCGCACCCCCGGTCCGTCAAGAGTACCGAAGCTCTCTTCGGAGTGAATGCGCCCTATAGTCATGTTTTTATGCCCCGGTCAGAACTTCCGGTGGAAAGTACGGTTGACCACATCCAACTGCTGTTCGCGGGTCAGCTTGATAAAGTTGACCGCGTATCCGGATACACGGATCGTCAGCTGCGGATATTTTTCCGGGTGTTCCATGGCATCAAGCAGTGTTTCGCGCTGCAGCACGTTCACGTTCAGATGATGGCCGTATTCGAGGAAGTATCCATCCAGCAAAGTTACCAGATTTGAACACTGTTCATCCATATTGCGCCCCAATGAATCCGGCACGATGGAAAAAGTGTAGCTGATACCGTCTTCGGCGTAATCGTAAGGCAGTTTGGCCACAGATTTAAGTGCCGATACCGCCCCGTTGACATCGCGCCCGTGCATGGGGTTGGCCCCCGGTGCAAACGGTTCGCCGGCTTTACGCCCGTCGGGCGTGCTGGCGGTCTTTTTGCCGTACATAACGTTGGAGGTAATGGTCAGGATCGACATGGTCGGCTTGCTGTTGCGGTAGGCAAAGTGGCTGGAGAGTTTTTTCTCGAAATTCTTTACGACCTCCACTGCAATATTATCTACCCGGTCATCGTTATTGCCGAATTTGGGGAAATCGCCTTCGGTGATAAAATCGACCGCCAGACCATCTTCGTTGAGTACCGGTTTGACTTTAGCGTATTTGATAGCCGACAAACTGTCCGCCAGCACCGAAAGTCCGGCGATACCGCCAGCCATCGTCCGCACGATATTTTCATCATGCAGCGCCATTTCGATGCGTTCATAGCAGTATTTGTCGTGCATGTAGTGGATTATATTGAGTGTATCAATATAGAGTTTGGAAAGCCAATCGGTGATCTCGCCTAAGTTGCGCACCACTTCGTCATAATTCAAATATTCATCGCTCTTGGCCAGAATCGGGATCGCCGGTCCGATCTGTTTGCCGTCGCACTTGACATCGCGCCCGCCGTTGATAGCATACAGCAGAGCTTTGGCCAGATTGCACCGCGCACCGAAAAACTGCATCTGCTTACCGATGCGCATAGCCGACACGCAGCAGGCAATCCCGTAGTCATCGCCGAACTTAACGCGCATAAGGTCATCATTTTCGTACTGGATCGAGGAAGTTTCCACCGAAATGCGGCAGCAGAAACGCTTAAAGTTTTCCGGCAGACGCGGACTCCACAGCACCGTCAGATTCGGTTCCGGAGCCGGCCCCAGATTGACCAGTGTATGCAAAAAGCGGTACGACATTTTAGTAACCATGTGCCGGCCATCCAGCGACATGCCGCCCAGTGATTCCGTGACCCAGGTGGGGTCGCCGCTGAACAGCTCATCATAAGCCGGGGTACGCAAAAAGCGCACGATCCGCAATTTCATGATAAAGTGATCGACCATTTCCTGAATTTCGGCTTCGGAGTATTTGCCTTCGGCCAAATCTTTTTCGCTGTAAATATCCAGAAATGTCGATATACGCCCGATCGACATGGCCGCGCCGTTCTGTTCTTTGACCGCCGCCAAATAGGCAAAATAGAGCCACTGAATGGCTTCTTTGGTATCCTGCGCCGGGTTGCTTATATCAAAGCCGTAACTGGCTGCCATTTCTTTGAGTTCATACAAAGACTTGATCTGTTCGGCAATCTCTTCGCGCCGGCGGATTTGGTGCGAATCCATCACGTCCACGACCATCTCTTTTTTGGCGCGTTTCTTTTCTTCAATAAGTTTATCCACGCCGTAGAGTGCCACCCGCCGGTAGTCGCCGATGATCCGGCCGCGCCCGTAAGCATCGGGCAAACCGGTCATGATCCCGGCATGGCGGGCCATTTTCATTTCGTCAGTATAAACGTCGAACACACCATCGTTGTGGGTTTTGCGGTATTTGAAAACATGCTCCACGATCGGGTCCATCTGGCGGCCGTAGGCCTCCAGCTCGGTATGGATAAGCCGGATTCCGCCAAACGGCATAATGGCGCGTTTGAGCGGCTCATCGGTCTGCAAACCGACAATAGTTTCCAGCTCCCGGTCAATATAGCCGGGGGCGTGCGAAGTGATCGTGGATATAGTCTTTTCGTCAATATCGTAAACACCGTTGCGTTCGCGCTCAAGTTTCATTTGCGCGCAAAGTTTATCCCACAACGCAGTGGTTTTGCTGCTGGGCTCAGTCAAAAAGCGGTCATCCCCGTCATAGGGCGTGTAGTTGCGTTGGATGAAGTCGCGTACATTGACTTCCTGGGTCCAGGCACCTGTCTTGAATCCATTCATAAAAGCGGCTCCTTTCAGTTATAAAAAAAACAAAATCAAATCCGGCGTTCCCCGCCGTCGCCGCATAATATAGCACGCTTTTGTATTATTTACAAATATCCGGCTGGTTTATCCGTTTCCGGCCAGATCAGCGGCAATTCCGGATGTGTGTTTTTCTGCTTGCTGCCGTCATCAAATCCGGATACACTCAACCCCATCAGACGCACTTTGCGCGCCCCGGCGTCGGTACGTTTGAGCAAGATCCTTCCGGCTTGCAGCAATGCAATTTGATTATTGACCGGACGCGGCAAGCTCAAAGAGCGCGTTACCGTGGAAAAATCCTCGTAACGGACTTTGAGTGTAACTGTTTTTCCGGAAAGATTTTCCCGTTGCAGAAGCATGGCAACTTTACCGGAGAGTTTTTCCAACAATGTTTGCAAAACCGCCGGATCGTTTACATCATGACTTAAAGTTATTTCCCGCCCCAGCGATTTACGCATTTCGCCGGTGGTAACCAGTCGCAGATCCACCCCGCGCACGATGTTGTAATAAAAATTACCGATCTTGCCAAAGTGGGTAACTAATATATCCAGCGGCAATTTATAAAGATCGGCCCCGCATTTGATGTTCATTTTATGAAAAGCCGCGGCAGTGGCTTTGCCGACCCCGTAAAATTTTTCGATCTTGAGGTTAAACAAAAACTCTTTGGCCAGACGTGGCGGTATTACGGTAAGTCCACCCGGCTTACGGTAATCGCTGGCGACTTTAGCCAGAAATTTGTTGAACGACACCCCCGCCGATGCAGTCAGGCCGGTTTCAGCATAAATGCGCTGCTGCAGATACATTGCCAGGCGCGTGGCCGAACGCTCATTGAGCTTGTTTGCAGTTACATCCAGATAAGCCTCATCTATGCTCAACGGCTCGATAAGATCGGTTACTTCGTGGAAAATCCCGCGTATGCGGTGCGATATTTCCCGGTAACGCTGCATGTTGCCTTCAACAAAGATCCCTTGCGGACAGAGCCGCCGAGCCGTTTTGGCCGGCATGGCCGAATGGATGCCGTATTGGCGGGCTTCGTAACTGGCCGTACTGACCACGCCGCGCTGTTCGGGTCTGCCGCCCACGATCACCGGCAGACCGCGCCACTCCGGGTGATCGAGCTGTTCGACCGACGCAAAAAATGCATCCATATCGATATGGATGATCTTTCGCTTGAGCAATAATGTCCGTTCTTCCGGGGTCATCGCGGCTCCGGAGTAACAACATTGGCGGCAAAAAACTCTGTCGGCAGCACCTCGGTCTGTTCCGGGTCATCAACGACCGGAGCAAATCTGCCGGGCATGATCTGCAGCATATAATCTGCCAGCGTAACTGCCGTCGGCCCATAGCCGTCGCGATAGATATAGTATTCCAGAGCCCGGGCCAGTTCGCCGCTGTCTTTATAGCGTTCTGCCGGGTCGCTTGCCAACATCTTACGCAATATTTTCATCAATTCATCCGGCAGATCTTCCGGCAAAGCATCCCAGTTCACATAGTTGTTGCGTATTTGCATAAACAGACAGTCGCGGTCGGCATGGACATCGCGGCTGTAATGGTTGCTGAACATATAAAACAGTACCACGCCCAGCGAATAAATATCGGATGCTCCGGTCATGGTCATCGGCGCCACACATTGCTCCGGCGACATAAACGCAAGTTTGCCCGCAACATGCCCCGAATCCTGCATGGTGGCGGCTTTGGCGATCCCGAAATCGGTGATCTTGGGTACGCCTTCACGGTTGATAAGTATATTGTGCGGACAAATATCGCAGTGGATGATGTTCAACGGCCGGTTGGCAATATCGCGCCGGCTGTGCGCATAATCCAGCGCCCGTGCCGCTCGCGAAGCAATAAACACTGCCAGATCCAGCGGCAGTTTCCACTGCATACGCTTATGGAACTCCACAAAATCGTACAGCGAAATGCCGTCGACAAATTCCTGCACATAAAAATATTCTCCGTTCACCCGGTCGAGCTGATAGATCTGCACAATATTTTCGTGGATCAGATTAGCTACCAGTTTGGCTTCAAAGATAAATTTTCTGACAAATTCTTCATCGCCGGCATAACGCGGAAGCAGAGTTTTGATCGCCACGATCTTTTCAAACCCTTCCACACCCTTGAGCCGGGCTTTGGCCACTGAACCCATGCCGCCGGCAGCCAATTGCTGTATGATTTCGTATTGAGTATAACTTCTTACACGGTTTTCCATATCTTATACTGCCCGGCAATTGCCCATAAACAATTGTCCGATCGGTTGCATATTTTTGTTTATCCAACTGCAGCTCAACTGCCGCTGCCCGGAAAAAAATCCCGGAGCATAAAAACGCCAATATCATGTATCGCCCGCCCTCCCCCCGCACGGGTCAAAAGATCAAGCGGCACTCTATCGGGCATCTTTTTGAAAAATCTTGCTCCATAACACTTGCCTTTACTGCATTTGCGTGGTAAATTAGCACGAGGTGAAAGCAAATGCAAGAAAATACTCCGGACTATCCGCAAAAAAAAGACCGCAAAAAGCGCAAAGATGTTTCCGCCTGGGAACAAACTCTGCGCTGGCTGGATGTCAAGTGGTACAGCGAAAATAAGTTGCGCGAAAAACTCACCCGTCTGGCTTATCCCGTTGATGAAATCGAAGAAGTTTTGCAAAAGTGCCGCGAATACAATCTGGTCAACGATACCGCTCTGGCCAATGAATTTGTGCAAAGTCAAAGCGCCCGCGGCCGCGGCTCACGCCGGATCGCCATGGAGCTTTATCGCCACGGCTTGACCGGCGATGTGGCCAAAAACGCATTGCTGCAACTCGAAAATAACGAAGAAGAATCCGCCCGCAATGCCCTGCAAAGCAAGTTATCCAGCTGGAAAAATGAGCCGGACTGGCGCAAACGGCGCGAAAAAGCGTTCCGTTTTTTAGCCAACCGTGGTTTCCCCCCGGACGCGGTTTACACCGTGCTGGACGAAGAACCAAGTTTGAATTACAGCGTCGATTATGATTGAAATATCCGGTTACCGCTCAAGCATTTTTCCGCCGGTGGATTCAGCTGATGAAAACGGTATTGTTGCATTTTCCCGCACTTTGAATTGCCGGATGCTGGCCGACGCCTATTTTCATGGTATATTTCCGTGGCCATGGGATGAAAACAGTCCGATCCCGTGGATGTTTCCGCCGGAACGCGGAGTGCTTATGCCGGAAGATTTTCATATCCCCAAAAGTCTGGCGCGGGAGCTGAAAAAATCGGACTTTTATTTGACCGTGGATCAGGATTTTGAAGCAGTGATCACCGCCTGCGCTCAAACGCCGCGTCCTGGTCAGGATGCAACCTGGATAACGCCGGAAATCATCAAAGTATACAGCGAGTTTCACCGGCTGGGCTTTGCGCACAGTTTTGAATGCCGGACTCCAACCGGCGAACTGGCCGGCGGCTTATACGGTATATCCATCGGCAGGATATTCTGCGGCGAAAGCATGTTCTACCGCCTGCCCGGCGCCTCCAAATTTGCCTTGGTCAAAGCTATGGAAATTTTCCGAAAACTGCAGATAAAAGTTATTGATACCCAAATGGTAACCACTATTACCGCCTTGTTTGGGGCCAAACTGATCCCCGGCAATGAATATCTTGCATTGTTGAATAAATACCGCGGCGAACCGATCAAAACGTTCAGCTTGGATTGACTTTTCAATTCAGGAGAGTACGCCCTGCCCTTGCGGCGGTCTGGTGGTATCGCCGTGGAAAATCCGACCGGTGAATTTAAGCACCGCCGGCGCTGCCGGACGGGGATCGATCGCCAATTTCAGCGCCGCATCCACAACTTCCCGCAACGGCTGAACCAGTGTGGTCAGACGCGGATAAATGTTTTGCGAAGTATATACGCCGTCAAATCCGGCGATCATCACCTGCCCCGGAGTGGAGATATTCATGGCATCCAAAGCCGACAAAGCCAGCGTAGCCAGATTATCGTTGGCACAAAACCAGCAATCCACTTCCGGATGCTGCTGCAATAATTCGATCATTTTCTGTATTTGTACAGTAAAGTAACTGTATGGCGGCAAATCGAGTATAACCGAAACGCCGGAACAACCGTCAGCAGCGGCAATCGCATCCGCAAACCCGCGTTCGCGCTCCCGGAACGGTAATCCGCGTTGTATGGAGTCGTTCAAAAAACCCAAATTCCGCGCACCGCAGCTTATCAGGTATTCGGTCATCAATCTGGCACTGCGGTAATTGTCGATAGTAACGATATTTTTGCCGGGACAATCGTCGGTTTCATCAATACTTATCAAATTGGGTATAGCCCGGAGTTTTGCCACATTTTCCCGGCCGATCAGCTGCGGCGATAAGCCGACAGCAAAAATGCCATGCCACGATACTTCATTCAGCCGGGCCGGATCCCAATCGCCAGCCCGGTCAATATCAAAAAAGTGGATGCCATATCCGTACACACGGGCCATTTCCACCATGATCTTGAACATTTCAAAGTAGATTTGATTGGAAAAAAGCATTTGGGGCTTCATGTAAGATATCCATGCCAGATTCTGCTGCTGAAAGTTTTTGCCGCCCGACCAATAAGTTACCCGGCTCTGCCGTCCCTGACTTTTTTTGACCGCATTTTCGTTGGCCAGCCGCAGGATCGCTTTCCTTATGGTATTGCGCGATACATTCAGTTCCCGGGCCAATTCCTGTTCGGACGGCAAAAAACTGTTGTAAGGGTACTCGCCGGATTCGATCCGGCTGAAAATCTGCTGATAGATCCGTTCGCTGCTGTTGGGGCGCGCCATGATATATGCCTCTTTTCTGAAAACACAACTTATTCTTAACTTGTTCTTAATATAAACACATGTTATAGTTATTTCAAGTATAAATCCATAAAAAAAGCATAAAAAAATCAACTTGTTCTCTTGTTGAAAATGAAAAAAAATCCCGTTGTAATCAGCAAAAAAAACCGGAAAAAATCATTTCCTGACCTTGACAATAAAATAAGGATATGTTATCTTTATGCTAAAGAGAACAACCTTATTCCTGAACTACTGTAAAGGAGAATAAAAAATTATGAAACGCTTTATCTTATCGACCCTTTTGACGTTGGGCTTTTTCTGTGCCGGTCATGCCGAAGATGAACTGGTGAAAAATGCGGCGTGGAGCAAAGTGAATCCCCGCGGAGTCCCGGAAAGCTGGGAAAGCCGGGTCAGCGCCAACAACACCTTTGCCGTAACGCAAGCTGCCGATGGCAATATTTTGAAAATAACCGTCAACGATCCGGCTAAAACCGCCTTTTTCATGTACCGCAATCTGCCGCTGGAAAGCGGCAAACGCTATACTGTGAGCTACGAAGTCAAAGGTTCTGCCGACAGCAAGTATCTGCTTTATTGCGAATGGCACCGTCAGTCGCCCGGCATGGCCAAAGCGGTATTGCAAAGCTATAATACGCGGTTGCAAAGTCCCTCCGGCGATTGGAAAAAGTTGACATTCACTTTCAGCTTCCCGACCGACAGCCGCAATGCTTATATGGTTTTGATGGCCAAACAGGGCGAGGTCGAGTTTCGCAATTTAAGTTTTACTTTAGCCAAATAAACTTTTTTAATAAAAGGAACGAAAAATATGAACCGTTTATCACCCGCAAAAGCCCACCCCGGTGCCGCTGCCCGTTTTACGCTGATCGAACTGTTGGTTGTGATCGCCATCATTGCCATTCTGGCGGCGATGCTGCTGCCCGCACTTTCTGCGGCCCGCGAGCGTGCGCGAACTTCCAACTGCTTGAGCAATCTGAAAAATCTCGGCTTGGCTACCATGATGTATACCGATGCCAATAAAGAAACTTATCCGCACGAAAGTGTTGAAGGCGGTCGCCCGCCGTCAGGGCAAAACTGGATCATCCTTACCGCACCTTATGTGGCTGACAGCAGCAATCAGGCTATGTCGGTAAAACCCATCCACTTCTGTCCTTCCGACACCTACAATCAGAGCAACCCCAACGCCCATCACGGCAGTTACGCTATCAACGGCAATGTTTCCAGCCGCAAACTCAGTCAACTGCGTTCGCCGGCAGAAACCATGCTGCTCTCGGACAGCGGTCCGGGAACGGCCAACACCAGATTTTACACCTTTTTGCTGCCGACACACATCAAGGCCTACGAAACAGTTATGGTCAACGAGATCCGCCGCCACTCCAAATCAACCGCTAATTGTGCCTATTCCGACGGTCATGCCGAAGCATATAATGTAGACCGCATGGTCAACACGGCCAAAGGTTGGCCCTACGGCGATACATTCCCCAGCTGTACCAATCACAATCCATATACCTGGTGGAGTCCGCTGGGAACCGAAGCATTCTGAAATCTGAATAAGGGTTTTGTTTATGATGCTCAAAACATTTCTGCTGGCAGCGGCCGCCGGCGCCAGCCTCACGCTTGCGGCTGACAATAATATCGTAACCACTCTGCCGGTAACTCACAGCAACGGCAAAAGTTCGTTCGTTCTGCCTCAAACCGGCTGGGTGCGTATAGAGGGCCAATTACCCTCAAACGTGGTCTTTGACGGCCCCGGCAACAGCGATGTAACAGTCAAAAACCGCGGGAACAGTGCCACGGCGTATTTGCCGGCTGCCGCCTACTCGGTAAATGCCCAACTGACGGCAGTACGCCGGATCGGAGCCAATATGTATTGCTCGATGGACGGCAAATTCGACACCGATGTACCGCTGGTGATTCCGGTCAACGCTCAAATGAGCGGACGCGCCGGAATGTTTCTCTATAATTGGAATTATCTGGATAAAAACATCCTTGACCCCTTCCCCGTGCTGCTGTTGAATTCGACTCATGCTCCGGCCATCAAAGAGTGGCGGGCGCAGGGGCGTAAAGTCATCCGGCGCACCACTATTCTGCCGCAGGCAGACCAAACGCTGGAACTCTGGAACCGGGTAGCTTCCGAGCCGGAAATCGACGGCATAATCCCCGATGAATTCGTTATACCTGCCGGCAGGAAAAGCGCAGTGGATTCTTCGCTCGGGTATGCCAATCCCGGGATCGGGTTCGGCAAAGAAAATTTGCATAACATAACTGTTTGGGGGCAAGAACACAGTTCCATGCGCTTCTGGGCATGGCTGGGGATCCCGTGGAACGCCTTAAACAGCGATGTGGAACCGTTGGTCAAAGCGCTGCGTCCCTACGGCGGATATATTGCCTGGGAGTCATACGCATTCGGTCGCAATTACAAGCAGGAATTGCAGACCCGCTATTTGAACCGTGCCGCCGGGTTCAAGCAACAGGAAGGCGGAATGGGAAATTTTGTGGTTTGCCCCGCAACGTTTGAACATATAGATAATAATTGGGAATTGGATTTCAAGGTCTGGCTGGATATGCAGCTGCACACCGTGGCGACCCATCCGGATTTTCAGGGGACAGCCGGGATCGGCATGTGGATCGCCTATTATACCGATCCGGAAATCCTGCGCTGGTATTCGGCGTTGGTCAAACATTACGCTGTAGACGGCAATCGGGAGATGCTTTCCCGGCAATACGGATTTGAATTGCGTCCGGGACTGGTAAAGAGTCCCAACTGGGAAAATCTTACCCCGTGGCAGATTTCCGGCGATGCCAAACTTGTACCGGTCAAAGATTCGCAGCTGAAAATTTCGCCCTACATGCCTAAAACAACTGCCAATTTGCTGCAGTTGAGCGCTTCAAACACTCAAATAGCGTCCGCCAGTCAGCTCATCACCGGCCTGACACCGCAAAAACTTTATACATTGGAAGTTACAGTTGTTGACCCGCAGCAGGACGGCAGCGAAATAATCTATCCGTTTGCCGTTGAAATCAACCACGCGCAAATACAGCACACCTCGCTGCGGCAGCTCACCAACTTTATCTACAAGCACAAACCGGTTTACAACGCCTACAAGATCCGGTTTAAGGCCAACAGCAGTCAGGCGCAGATAGTTTTGAAGCTGACTCCGGAAGCAAAAGGCAGTTTATTGATAGACTCCGTCCGGATAACTCCATACTTTGAATAAACCGTTCAAAGCCTTGCGCTGCCAAATATTCAAGGTGTTGCTCGACCATACAAAGTTTTGCAACAGCCCCGCTTGGTATTATGAACAATATAGCCAGCCAACAGCTCATGCGGCGGAACGCCGCAAAGCCCGGTCAGGGCCGCGAACGCATGAGAGGGTATTCTGCAGGATAAATTCCTGCAGAACGAGCAGCTTGCCTGCGAAGCCGAACGGAG
>SUWA01000101.1 GCA_015061695.1 Lentisphaerota bacterium | reverse complement strand
ACGGGCTTCCACGCGGGCCACGTCAGACGGGTCACTGCGGAACAGTACGCAGTCAGGACGCAGTTTGCTGTCCAGACGGGTAGCCAAACCGGACTGCACCATTTCTTCGCACAGAGCATAGTACTCGGTGTTGGTGCCATCGCACCAGTAAACGCCATTGGGCTCGCAAAGTTCGGCCCATTCTTCCACCCACTTGACCAACTTGGCATGATTGGTCGGGATCGCATTCAGATGTTTGACCATCTTTCTGATTCCTTTTTGGCAAAAAGGGTTATTGAATTATCGCCCCGGACTTTCCATTCCAACGGTTCGCCCCGGGCTTGGCTTATTGATAAATGCACTTTATCACAAATAATCCATTAAATATAGCGCGTCAAGATGGATTTTTCAACTTTTTAATGGCTTTTTTTTATGTTTTTTTGAGAGATCAGACAGTTTGCAATCCGGATTGGTTCTGCAAAATACCACTGAAGATCCGGGAGCGTATTCAAATGTATGATGCTTCGCTCAAAGAGCGTTCCGCTCCGGGATATGTGCATAAAAAAACACCCCGCTTTTTACGGCGGGGTGTAAAGGCAAGAAATAAATTCTTACTTGCTCTGGGCGTCGAAGAGGTCACCGAGGTTGACCATGTTGTCTTCGGGCTTGAGCGCGGCAGCAGCGGCGTATTCTTCGCCGGCAGCCTTGAGGTCTTCTTCGTCGAACTGTTCGGTCACAGCCTTGATGGAGAGACCGATGCGGCGTTCGTCGTGATCGACCTTGATAACGCGGGCTTCCACTTCGTCATTGACGTTCAGCACGTCTTTGACCTTTTCCACATGATCCTTGGAGAGCTGCGAAATGTGGATAAGACCGTCGATCTTGTTGGAGAGTTCAACAAAAGCACCGAAAGCGGTGATCTTGGTGACTTTGCCCTTGACCACATCGCCGATCTTGTAGAGCTGTTCGATGTTTTCCCACGGGTCGTTTTCCAGCTGCTTGAGGCCCAGGCTGACACGCTGCTGTTCGGGATTGATGTCCAGAATGACAGCTTCGACTTCGTCGCCGGCGTTGAGCAGTTCGGAGGGGTTGTTGATCTTGCGGGTCCAGGACATATCCGAAACGTGGATCATGCCGTCGATATCGTCTTCGATTTCCACGAAGGCGCCGTAGCTGGTCATGTTGCGGACTTTACCGGTAACTTTGCTGCCGACGGGATGTTTTTCCAGCAGCAGTTCCCACGGATTGCGGTCGAGCTGACGCAAGCCGAGGCTGATCTTCTTGTTTTCTTTGTCGATGTCAAGTACCACCGCTTCGATATTTTCACCCTGGCTGACCACTTCGGTCGGCTTGGTGATGCGTTTGGTCCAGCTCATTTCGGTAACGTGGACAAGACCTTCCACGCCGCGTTCCAATTCGATGAACGCACCGTAGGGCATGATGTTGACCACAGTACCGCTCACGCGGCTGCCGACGGGATATTTGGTATCGACTTCGTTCCACGGATTGTTGGTCTTCTGCTTGTAGCCCAAGCTGACACGTTCTTTGACCATATCAATATCGCGGATAAGCACTTCGATATCCTGACCGACCTGCAGCATTTCGCTCGGATGCGAAAGACGGCCCCAGGACATATCGGTGATGTGCAGCAAGCCATCCACGCCGCCGAGATCAATGAAGGCACCGAAATCGACGATGTTTTTGACTTTACCCATACGCAGTTCGCCAACCTGCATTTCGTTGAGCAGTTTGCTGCGGATGTCGCGCATGGTTTCTTCCAGCAGTTCGCGGCGGGAAACGACGATGTTGCGGCGATCGGTGTTGATCTTGAGGATCTTGACATCGTATTCGTTGCCGATGTAATCGTCCATATTGCGCACCTGACCGACATCGATCTGGCTGCCGGGCAGGAAGGCTTCCACGCCCTGAATATCAACAATAATACCACCCTTGACGCGGTGCTTCATAAGACCCTTGACGATGGAACCTTCGCCGCATTCGCTGGTGATGCGGTTCCAAGCCATGATTTCGTTGGCACGACGCACGCTCAACACGGGCATGCTGTTTTCGTTTTCGCTTTCTTCGAGGTAGACGCTCACGGTGTCGCCGCGGGAGATGCTTTCCCAGTTGAGGAATTCAGCAGCGGGGACGAAACCTTCGGCTTTGTAGCCGATGTCGATCAGGGCGCCATCGCTGCGTTTTTCAGCGATTTTACCTTCGATGATGTTGCCGGGCATAAAATCCTTCTTGGTGCTGATACCGGTCAGGAGTTCTTCCATGCTGGGCATGTCGGCGAAATCGACAAAATTGCTCGTTTCGACGTCGGGGGTTCTGAGTTTTTTGATCATTTGTTTAGTTGTTCTGTTTTTGGGTTAAACGATTTTTTTACTCACGGCAAACCGGCACCGTGCCGGATTTACCACAACAATGTCATTTAAAATACATGTCAATACAGTATTTGCAAATTTTTTTTCCAAAAAAACCGATTTATTTTCTTTTTATATTTTTTTGTATTTCAAGTTGCTTTTTGGGAGAGTTGATACTATATTCAAAAAGAACCGGGGGGGGATTCAGTAATCCATTCCCCAGACAACTTCTAAAAATCAACAGATTGGAGTGAAAATGCAGTCATTTACCGGTACCTTGTATGAGTTTTTCAGAAACATCTGGGACAAACATCAACAAATGATACTTCAGGCGGGCAAGACAGTGGTCCTGGTACTGCTGGTTCTGCTGCTGGCTGCGATAGTATCAAGAATATTGGGCAGGATCATAACCAGAGCTTCTGCAAAACTCGGTGAGTTGGACGTTTCGTTTCAAAAAGTGTTCAAAAATTTTGCTAAAGTAATGGTTTGGGGGCTGGCGTTATTGATCATTCTCGATTTGTGCGGTATCAATACGGCCAGTATTCTGACCGTTATCGGTGCCATCGGTTTGGCGGTGGCTTTGGCTCTGAAAGACTCCCTCAGTAATATTGCTGCCGGTTTGATGTTGTTGTTTTTACGTCAATATAAAACTGGGGATTTTGTTGATTGCGGTACTGTCAGCGGGTCGATCAGGAACATGGGGCTTTTTTGTACGGAACTGCAAACTGTAGACGGTATTTTTATTGCCGTTCCCAACAATGTTATTTTCTCCGCGCCGGTAAAAAACTATTCGCGCAATCCGTTGCGCCGGGGTGATATTACCGTTGGCATAGATTATAAAAATTCGCTGCCGGAAGGTATCAAGACTCTGCAGACAATGCTGGAAAACTGCGATCTGATACTTAAGGATCCGGCACCTGAAGTTTTGGTGGCTGAACTGGCTGACAGCTCGGTCAATCTGACAGTGCGTTTCTGGACCGCAAATGAAAAATACTGGGATGCTTACTGGCATATCAAGGCGGCCATCAAGCCGGCTTTGGAAAGTGCCGGCTTGAGTATTCCGTATCCGCAGCGGGTGATAACGATAGTCAATGCTCCGCAGACGCAGAACGCAGAAAAATGATTTTTACGGAAAAATATATTTGCGTTTGAAAACAGGAACGCGTGGTCTGCTGCATTGCATACCCAATTGACGGACATATCTCGTGCCGTATACCCCCGAACGCAGAAGTTATTCCGTCTTTTGGTCCTGAAGATTGACAATAATGTGGAATTACCTTTACTCTTCTGAATAAAAGTAATTCCACAAATTTTTGTCCTAAAGGAGGACAAAAAAGTGTTGCAAAACTCTGCGAGTTTTGCAACACCCCTGATTCAAGAAGCGGAATTGAAGTTACTGGTTCTGACCGTAATCTTTGGTCCACTCTTTGCGGTTCCACGAAACCGTGGCAATGTCGGCAATGCGGCTGCAGGGCGTCATGACGCTCCAGAGTTCATCCAATGTAGTGGTTGCCAGATTGGTGTTGGCATCGCCGGCACCGTAATAGATGCGCAAAGTCTGATTGTCATCTTCCAGCACGGCCCCGCAGGGGAAGATGGTAAACTCGGTCCACAGTTCCGGATCGCCGGTTTCGTAAGGAGCTTCGGCCACCAGCAGCGGCTCTTTGGTTATGGCAATGAGTTTGGTCGGATCATCTTTGTCAAAGAGTGCGGCACCGGCGGTGTAGCGTTTGTGCCACGGGCGGTTGCCGTTTTTCATTATAACAGTACGATCCGGGTCTTCGTCAACTGCGTGGAAAATCAACAGCCAGCCTTTGTCGGTCAAAAGCGGCGGCGCTCCGGCTCCGATCTTGGCGGTGGCAAAAGGTACGTCTTCGCAGCCCAGATAAAGTTCGGAATCCCCCCAGTAACGCAGATCCGGCGAGAAACTGTACCAGATGTGGAAGGGGGCGTGCCACTGGTTGGACGGCCGTTCGAGGCGCATGTAAAGACCATTGACCTTATTGGGGCAAAGCACCATGTTGCGCTGCTGCGGCACACCGATGAAAACGGCGTCAAAGTCGGTGGTGCCGTCGTTGCGCCATTTGGCGATGCCGGGGCGTTCGCTGTGCAGGTTTTCAAAGCAGAAACTCAAATAAAGTTCATCGTCCACCACCGTCAAACGGGCATCGTTGACCATCGGCAGGATCTCACCTTTATAGTGAACGCGGATGCGGTCAGGTATGATGTCGAATTTGATACCGTCTTTGCTGAACCCCAAACCGGTGAAGAGATCACCGGATTTCCAGTCGGCTTCGTAGATGTTGATGCGCGGGGCGATCACATACTGATCGCGGTAGCGGATCACGCCGGCGTTGAAAACATAGGTGGCGCGGTAGGGCATATCTTGGGCCGTCAGCAGCGGATTGCCTTCGTAGCGGCGCATGATGGGGTTGGAATGCAATTCTCCGGGCTTCTTTTTGTCGCGGAACGGATTAAACATGGTTTTTTTTCCTTATGTTATGGGAATGGAATGATTATTTCTGATATTTGCTGATTTCTTCCCAGTGTTCGATGCGGAACGGAATGGTGGCAGTATCGGCCAGCCGGCTGCAGGGCGTCATGACGCTCCAGAGTTCATCCAACGTGGTTTCAGCCATGTTGGTCGTGCAATCGCCGGCGCCGTAATAGATGCGCAAGGTCTGATTGTCTTCGTCCAGGATCGCGCCGCAGGGGAAGATGGTAAACTCGGTCCACAGTTTGGGATCGCCGGTTTCGTAAGGAGCTTCGGCCACCAGCAGCGGTTCTTTGGTTATAGCGATGAGTTTGGTGGGGTCTTCCGGATCAAAGAGAGCGGCACCGGCAGTGTAATGACGCTGCCATTTGCGGTTGCCGGTGGCCATGATCACGGCATTTTCCGGGTCATCATATACCGCGTGGAAAATCAGAAGCCAGCCTTTGTCGGTTTTGATCATCGGAGCGCCGCCGCCGATCTTGCTGGTGGCGTAGGGGACATCCTCGCAGCCGAGCAGCAGTTCCGAATCGCCCCAGTAACGCATATCCGGCGAAAAGCTGTACCAGATGGCAAAAGGATCGCCCCATTGGGAGGCTGGCCGTTCAAGGCGCATGTAAAGTCCGTTGACTTTTTCCGGGCAGAGGATCATGTTGCGCTGCTGTGGTACGCCGATGCAAACGGCATCAAAATCGGTGGTTCCATCGTTGCGCCATCTGGCAATGCCGGGGCGTTCGCAGTGTTGGTTTTCAAAGCAGAAGCTCAAATAGAGTTCATCCTCCATCACGGTCAAACGGGCATCGCAGACCCAGGGCAGGATCTTGCCTTTGTAATGAACGCGGATCATATCAGGCATCATATCAAAATGGATACCGTCTTTGCTGACGCCGAAGCCGGTGCCGATGTCAAGGGCAGGGGTGTGGTATTCCGCATCAAAAAGGTCGACCCGCGGGGCAATGTAATACAAGCCGCGGTATTTGGCCACGCCGGCATTGAATACCAGAGTGGCGGGGTAGGGTACATCGTCTGCAGTCAGCAGCGGATTGCCTTCGTAGCGGCGCATGATCTTGCTGCTGTGGAGATTTTGCGGTTTTTCAAAGTGTTTGAAAGGATTGTACATATTATCAGCCTTTCCGTTGTGTTGGCTTTATTTTTACCGGGCTTGTTTGCCCTTCCGGAGTAAAAGATAACTTGTATAACAGTCTATTGCAAGTTATTTTTCTGTTTTGAACCGGGGCGATTGCAGGAAAATCCAAAAACAACACAGTTTGATAACACAGTTTTCTTGACAAAACTGTTCTCCGGTGCTACAATAAACTTATGGCGAACGAGAATGTCAATCAAACTAAAAACAGCTGGGCGGAGAGTTATCTGCAGCGGCTGCTTCTGCTTACTCCGCCCGGCGGAAAACTGCCGGGAATGCGGACTCTGATCGCTGAATCCGGAGTCGGGCGGGTACGGCTTGAACATGTGTTGGCCAAACTTTGCAGCGAAGGCAAAGTGGAGTCGCGTTCCCGCAGCGGCTATTACCGGTGTGCGGAAAGTGAATGCAGTAAGCGTATGCTGCTGCTGGATATTGAAAAAAATGATTTTTCCCTGCCGCCGGCATCGCGGAATGTTTCGATGTTTGCTTCGTTTTGGCAGCAGATCGAGCATGGTCTGGCTGATATTTGCCGGAATAACGGCTATGAGCTTACTTTGTACAGTTTGCAGGGCAGTTTGAGCGGGGCGGTGGATTTTTTCCGGAACAATCATTTTGCCGGATGTTTTTTTCGTGGTGTCACCGGCAGCGAAGTTACCGAGTTGATTTCGCAATATTGTTGTGTGGTGGATGTGCTGCCGCATAGCAGCAACGGATCATTTCCGGGGGTGATCGACTCGCCGCAGATGACGATCATGCAAATGGAGTATCTGCTGCAGCGCGGATACCGCAATATCGGTTACTTGCATCAAATCGAAAATACCCGGCAGGTGGTGCAGCTGCAGCGGCTTTGCGATTACTACCGGATCATGGCTGAAAATAATATTGCCGTAGAACCCGGTTGGGGGATGTACTGCGGGTATGAGTGGAAGAAGTTCAATCGTAACCTGTATGAGGTAATGAGCGGCAAACATCCGCCTGAAGCATTAATCGTGGCCGGTAACACTGTGCCGGCGGTCTACCGTTTCTGTTTCAACAACGGCATTGAAATCGGTAGAGAACTGGCAATTATGGGGTGTGATGATCTGGCGCCGGAACTGCGTCCGCGCTGTACATCGGTAACCAATACTCCATCCGAGATCGCCGAAAAGGCGTGGCGCGTTATGCAAGCGGCTTTGCACGGTGAAAAACTCATCGAATACACGGATTTAAAGATCATCACCGGCGAAAGTGTGCCGTATAAAAATCAGTAGATCCGGCAAGTTGTTTATATTGTTTGGGGGCTGTTGCAAAACTGTTTTGCAACAGCCCCGCTTGGTATTACGAACAATATGGCCAGCCAACAGCTCATGCGGCGGAACGCCGCAAAGCCCGGTCAGGGCCGCGAACGCATGAGAGGGCAGTTTGCCGGATATATTCCGGCAAACCGAGCGGAAAAGTTCCGCGAAGCC
>SUWA01000100.1 GCA_015061695.1 Lentisphaerota bacterium | reverse complement strand
TCTGGCCCGCGCAATGTTTTGTGCGTGGTAGTTGTCACTACGTCGGCATAGGGTACCGGGCTGGGATGTTCACCGGCAGCGACCAGACCGGCGATGTGCGCCATATCCACAAAGAGCTTGGCACCGACCTTATCGGCGATCTCCCGCAGACGGGGGAAGTCGATGATCCGCGGATAAGCACTGGCTCCGGCCAGAATCATCTGCGGTTTATTTTCCAGCGCAAGGCGTTCGATTTCATCATAATCGATCATTTCGGTTTCCCGGTTGACACCGTAAGGAACGATGTTGTACAAGCTGCCGGAAAAGTTCAGCGGGTGCCCGTGGGTCAGATGACCGCCGTGATCCAAACTCATGGAAAGCACCGTATCGCCGGGTTTGACCAACGCCATGTACACGGCCTGATTGGCGGAACTGCCGGAGTGCGGCTGCACGTTGGCTGCTTCAGCACCAAAAAGTTTGCAGGCCCGTTCGATGGCCAGACTTTCGATTTCATCGATAAATTCGCAGCCGTTGTAATAGCGTTTGCCCGGATAACCTTCAGCATATTTATTGGTCAGCACCGAACCTTGAGCGGAGCGGACTGCACAGCTGGCAAAGTTTTCGGAAGCGATCAATTCAATACCGTCAGACTGACGGACAGCTTCTTTGTCGATAATATTGGCGATCGCCGGATCGGCGTTGCGGATGGCAGCGATGTCATCATAGGTGACCTTTTCCAATTCACTCACCCGGCGGCAGTGCCGTTCTTCATTGGAAAACTTGGTCGTCAGGAACGAAGTAACAATGTTCCAGCGGCAATCATCGGTCAGATGATCTCCGGAAAGCACGATCACATTTGCGCAGTTGTGCTGACGGGAAAGTATTGCTGTATCAGCATCTTCGCAAACCGCTGCCCGCACTCCGTGGAAACGGTTGGCCGCAATCGCCATACCGATACCGGAACGGCAGATCAACATACCGCAATCCGCTTCGCCGCGGGATACTTTACCGGCTACCACAGCCGCAAAATCCGGATAATCATCGGTTTTTTCCAACGAAAAAGCTCCGGCATCTACGACCTTGAAGTTGTTTTCCGTCAGCTTGGCAATAAGCGTCTGCTTGGCAGCAAAACCGCCGTGATCTGCTCCAACAGCAATAACCAACGGTGTACTCTTGAGTGCGAAGTCCTGAATTGAACAAGCCATTTTTCAACCCTTTTCTTTTTGTGTTATTTTGGTTAAATGTTATTATTGAAATTACGATTCTTTTAATGTTTTGACCAGATTGCCGATAGCTTCTTTCATATTTTCAAAGCACTCCCGGTAATCTTCCAGCGATCCACCGTAAGGATCACTTACATCTCCGCCCTGAGCGAACTCCAGCAGACAATGCACTTTTTCAGCGCATTGGGGCATAGCCGCAACGATTCTGCTGCAATGCGCTTCCGTCATGCCGATGATCAAAAATGCTTCGTCGATCATTTTCCGGGTCAGCATCCGGGCGCGGAAATTTTCCAAAGACATACCATTTTCGGCAGCGACCATCCGGGAGTGCTGTGACGCTCCTGAACCATCAGCTGCAAATATTCCGCCTGAACGCCCTTCAACACCACTCAAGCCAACTTCGGCAGCGCATTTATTGAACCACGCTTCCGCCAGCGGACTGCGGCAGGTATTGCCGGTACAGACAAAAAGTACATTCTTTTTCATAAAATCTCACAAATGTATTGGCAAAACTTCAAGTTGGCTGTAAATTAAACAGCAAACTTTAATATACATATAATATACACCGGTTTTGCCGGATTAAAACTCTTGAAAGTGGTTTTTTTATGACTAAACTCAAAGATTCTGCAATTTTAGACACTTTTATCCACAATCTCAGTGCTGTTTACGAACTTCCGGCGGCAGTTTTGCAAAATTCTGAACACTGCATGTTGGAGTTGGATATGGGTTGCGGCAAAGGTTCATTCACCACCGAACTGGCCAAACGGCACCCGGAACGGCTGATCCTGGCTGCCGATGTACTTTCCGGACGCTTGCGCAAACTTGTCAAACGCAACCAGCGTGAAGGCGTGGAAAATATGCGGGTACTTAAAGCGGAGGGCCGTATGCTTATAGCCCGGCTGCTGCCGGATGGCGTCCTTGACCGGCTGCACATACTTTGCCCGGATCCGTGGCCCAAAGACCGCCACAGCGGCAACCGGCTGCTGACCTCAGATTTTATGACTCACATCCACCGGGTGCTCAAAGATAACGGAGTCTGGCATTTTTCTACCGACGATCTGGAATACCTTGCTCAGGTGCGGCAGGCGGTCAAAGCCTCGCAGCTCTTTGTGGATGAGCCGGAAAGACTTGCAGATATAGCGGATATAAAAACCGATTTTGAAGTCATGTGGAACGCTGAAGGCAAAGCCGTTTATCATCACGCCTGGGTCAAGCAGCCCCTGCCCCGCCCGGAAATCGGCCATTGATCCTATTCAAGCTGTTTTTTCAATTTGGCTGGTTTGCCGAACTTGGCATTCCCGAGCTTACGGGGCCAGAAATCTTTGCCCAAAAGTGAATTGCGCCCCGTAAGCTCAATAATATACAACATCTTGTTGTAGAGTATCTTGCTTTTTTCGGCCCGGGCGACGAATGCCGGGCCTTCTTCTACCATAGCAGCAAAGGTTTCGGCCCGGTCTTCCCGCTCGCTGCTCATTGCGTAAGCGCTGGCAAAACCTTTTTTGAATTTTTCGGCCCGCTGGACTTCTGCTGTATTTTTGCGTCCCTGCGGATAGATCACTCCGTGATACCGGAAATCCGGATGGTTCAAACGGCGCCACTGTTTATTATCGAACTTATCATCAAAGACATGGAACATTTCATGATAAACAGTGCGCTTTTTGAATTTTACGTCCAGATAGATATACTCTTTATAAGTATGCCCGCTCAAAGCTTTGCCTTGGCGGCTCAGATCCCGGCAGATCATTACATATTTAAGGCCGCTTTTGCGGACAAATTTTTCGCCCAGATCATCCAGCGCCTCAAAAAACAGATTCAACTCGGCTTCAATATCTCTTACCGGTAATTTTTTTCCCCGCAAATGCGGCGGCAGCGGCTCGTTGACCAGAATATCAAACCGGTACTCTTTGGCCGCCTTACGGTAGCCTTTGCCCACCTCGGCACCTCCGGCGGTGCAAATGATACAACACCAGCTGACAACGATCAACAATAATACTGCTTTCAATCCAACATTCATTTTATTGTCGATTCACTTATAAAAAGTTATTACTTTTTATCAAACAGATCGTTACATTAATCAACTCGATAACTTAACGAGTTGACTCATCCGGCAAATGCTTTTCTATAAAAGTTAAAAGCGCATCCCAGTTTTCCGGCATGAACTCATGATCGCCATTGCGCAGATAATACCCGACTGCATCACCGATCAACTTGCCATGCGGCGGATATTCTGCTGATTCCAACCCGCTTTTACCATATAAATTCCACACCGGCGATGCCAATTTTCCACTCAAAAATTCGCCTTCCGGATCGGCATAAACATCATCAGCTGCACTGGCAATATACAAATACCGCGGCGCAATAGCCGCCATCAAAAAATGCTGATCCACCGGAAATTCACTATCCCGGTTGACATATTCCCGGAATTTACTGCAAAACCAGCGTTGACACCACAAATCCAGCCAGGAAAAATCCTCCCCGAAATAACGATGCGTCAATTTGGCCCCGCATGTACCGGAACAGTTGGATACCGTCATCCAGATCCGCTGATCATGCGCCCCCGCCCATAAAGCGGTCTTGCCCAACCGGGAATGGCCATGGACAATTATATATCTTGCATCAATTTCCGGCTGTTTTTCCAAACAATCCAATGCCCGGAATATCCCCCAGGCCCAGGCACTGATAGCACCGCTTTTACGCTGATTGCTGTTCCACTCAGCAGCGGAGTAGAAAAAACGCATAATACTGCTGGCAAAACCATCCGGACGATCCAAATAAATATCATGATAACAAATTGTTGCAGCAGCCAACCCGCGCCGGAGAACTTTTTCAAACTCCCAACGGTAAGCCTTACAGCCGCGCTGCAAAGCGTCCGCCCGGTTATCCCGATAACGGATCGTCCCCAGCTCCGGAGCCCGTTCAAATGGCACAAATGTTACTTCCGGATCTTCGGAGGTGGCAATATTGCCTAAAAAATTCAAACCGAAAATCACCGGCACCGGCCCCTGCGCAGCTGCCGGTATATACAAAAGCATACGCAAAATTTGCTGATCACCATGATGTTGGCAAATTATATCAATTTCCCGGCGGATCGCCAAGCCATTGAAAGCCCGTCCTTCGCTGGTAACTTTGAATTCCAAAGCATCGCATACCGGCGGAATTTCTCCATACATAAGCTCATAAAATTTATCCAGCAAATGCGGCTTTACCGATCGCTCAAACTCATTGTGATCAACACAACCAGCCAGCGGCAGTTCCGGAGCTTGATACTCAGGAACTGCTGCCGGATCCAAATTCATCTGATCAGCTTTAGCCTGAATTTCCGGGGGGAATTTTTCATGTGCAAATCTTTTTTCTTTCATAAAACACAATACCTTCAACTATATACACTGACCAGTGATTTGGTAACTTTTACTTGCTCAATCAAACAAATCACGCCCGAAATTGACAAAAATCATAATCGGCAGCAGGCCGTTTTTATTGATATTGATCAAGCCCAGCTGAAAAGTCGCATTGTTGTGCGCATTATTCAAAAATCCCAGCTGGACGCCATTTTCGCCTGCCTGATTGTAGAACCCCAATTGCAAAGCAAAATCCCCGTGCTGTTTGCGCTGCATATTGACAAACGCCAGCTGCACGCCTTCCAGGCTGCGGGCATAGTTAAAACCCAACCATGCAAACTGAAAACCTTCCATTTTCTGCACATTGTTTCCGCACAATGCCAGCGAAGCTCCTTCGGTCTGACTGTTGGCAATGACCGGCAAGCCCAGCCCAATACCTTCAATGGATTTGCTGCCGATACGATTGGGCACATCAAACCAGACGCCCAAACCAAAACCATCATCCGCAGCCAGCTGCAGCATACACGCCAAACCTAAAACACAAGCAATAAAAATTTTTTTCATCTTTTTCATTTCCGTCGTATTGCACTTAAAATTCTGCAACCAACGCACATGGCAGCTGGGTTATTGCTATTTTGGGAAACATCACCGCCAATTTGACCTTGCCGGAGGGAAGTTTATACAAATTTGCCGGTTCGCATACCGTAGCGATCCCGCCGCTGAACAGCTGCAGAAAAACGCCTTCCAGTGCGGTGCTTTCGTAAACATCCGACACCAACAGCCGGCAGGGCGTTTTTTTCAACAACTCTACCGCATCAAGCGTCAAATACACCGACCGCTGCGGTATATCAAACGACGCAGTGCTGCCCAGAGCATTGATGATCACCGCCGGAGTATCCGGCATTACCCCACCGCAGGCTTCCAGCAAATCTGCCGCCGTGATTCCGCCAGGCTTATTCGCCCGCTCAAACTTGATCACGGTACAGGGCATGGCACAAAAATCCGCCAAATCGGCATTTGCGCCATTTACCCCGTCATCAGTTTCTTTGATATGGCCCGGAAAATCAATATAACTGCCCATCATGGAACTGGTGGTAATATTATATACCACGCCGGTATATTGAGTGTGTTCCGATTTCAACGCCACCTCGCGGGTGGTGATTTCCGCACCGGTACCCCAGTCACGGAAACTGGCTGTCAAATCTACATACGTCATATTAAACTCAGAAGTTGTGGCAGACCAGACCGTCACGCAATTTGGGTTCAAACCAGGTTGACTTCGGCGGCATGATCTCACCGGCATCGGCGATATCGATCAACTGATCGACCGTAGTCGGATACATGGAAAACGCCACTGCGTAATCGCCGGAATCCACCAGCTTTTCCAACTCAGCCGTGCCCCGGATGCCGCCGATAAAATCGATGGCTTTGCTGGTACGCGGATCATCGATCCCCAGCAGCGGAGCCAGCACGTTATCCTGCAGCACACTTACATCCAGCCGTTCGATCACACCCAGCACAGAAGCATCGAACTTGGGAGTGACTGTATACCATTTTTTATTGATATACATCTTGAAAATGCCGCCTTTTTCCGGAGATTTGGTAGAACTGGCTTCCACCGTAAACTTTTCGGAAAGCTTGGCCATAAAAGCTTCTTCGCTCAAACCGTTGAGCGTATGCACCGCCCGGTTGTAGGGCAGGATCTTGAGCTGGGAGGCAGGGAAAGCCGCCGCCAGGAAGTAGTTGTAATCTTCATCGCCGGTGTGGTTGGGATTCGCCGGCATACATTCTTTCATCGTCCGCGCTGCCGCCGCACTGCGGTGGTGGCCGTCGGCAATATAAAAGTAATCGATCGCCGCAAACAACTCCGACAATTCGCTGCTGGTTTGAGCATCCACCCGCCACAAGGTGTGACCAATGCCATCGGGCGCAACAAAGTCAAACAACGGAGCCTTGGCACATTCCCGGGCTACCAATGCGTCAATTTTATCATCATCTTTATAGGTAAAGAACGCCGGACCGGTGTGCGAACGCAGCGTCATAACGTGACGGGTACGGTCATCTTCCTTATCCTGCCGGGTTTTTTCGTGCTTTTTGATCCGGTTTTCGGCATAATCCACTGCGGAAGCCGCACCGAACACCCCGGTCTGAACTTGTTCGCCCATCACCAATTTGTAAATATACAAATGGGCTTCCTTGTCCACGGTAAGCGGAACTTCGGCGATCAACTTTTCAAAACCGGCCCGGGCTTGGGCATAAACTTCATCTTTGTAAAGGTCAATGCCTTTTTCCATATCGATTTCCGGCCGGGATACATGCAGAAAGCTGTAGGGATTACCGGCGGCCAAAGCTGCCGCTTCGGCACTGTTGACTACATCGTAAGGCACGGCTGCAACCTGGGCAGCCCGTTCGACCGGCGGAACCAATCCATGAAAAGGTTTGAATACGGGCATAATATTTTCTCCTGTTTTATGTTATAGTTATGCTCTCTTGTTTATACTTCCAAAGCGCCGACGATTTCGGAAACGCTCTTATAATTGTGACGCTGCAAATAATCTTCGATACCGTCAATAACCTTCAGCGGCGCATAGGGATCAGTAAAAATCGCTGTACCGACCGCAACTGCTTTGGCTCCGGCCAGCATAAACTCCACTGCATCAATGCCATTCATGATCCCGCCCATGCCGATGACCGGAATTTTTACCGCATGACTGGCTTCGTAAACCATGCGCAACGCCACCGGTTTGACCGCCGGGCCGCTGAGGCCGCCGGTCAAGTTGGCAATTTTCGGGCGGCGGGTTTCGGCATTGATCGCCATACCGGTAATGGTATTGATCAACGATACGGCGTCAGCTCCGGCCGCTTCAGCAGCTTTGGCAAAGTCGCCGATTTTGGTAACATTGGGACTGAGTTTGACAATCAGCGGCAGCGTTGTAGCCTTGCGCACGGCTGAAATCACTTCATCCAGCAGCTTGAGGTCGGTACCAAACGCCACCCCGCCGGCTTTGACGTTGGGGCAGGATATATTTACTTCCAAAGCAGTG
>SUWA01000099.1 GCA_015061695.1 Lentisphaerota bacterium | reverse complement strand
TTTTTTTTTTTTTTTTTTTTTTTTTTTTTTTTTTCTTCCGGGTGAGTGATCAGTTGATTTCCGAAAGTTTCTGTTTGAGGTATTCGCGGAATTTTTCGCCGCCGTCGGCGTGGCGCAGCCCGAACTCCACGGTCGCTTTGAGAAATTCAAGTTTATTGCCGATGTCGTAGCGGTGGGCTTCGACTTCGCAACCGTAAACATTTTCGCTCTTGCCCAGCATCATCAAGGCATCGGTCAGGTAAATTTCCTGTCCGGCACCGTGCGCGGGGGATTTTTTCAGGCAGTCAAAAATACCGCTGGTCAGCACATATCTGCTGGCGATCGCCAGATTGGAGGGAGCTTCCTCCGGGGCGGGTTTTTCCACCAGTTCTTCGATTTGCATCAAACGGTCAGCCACTTGCGTTCCTCCGATGACACCGTAATTGGAAACCCGTTCGACCGGAACTTGTTCCAGCGCCACCACGGTACCGCCGAACTGATTATAACGTGCTATAAGCTGCCCGACGGCCGGAACTGTGGTGGAGCTTTCCACAACCGTATCGCCCAGCAGCACCGCAAAGGGTTCGCCGGCGGCAAATTCTTCGGCCAGCATCAACGCTCCGCCCAGACCGTTGAGGACTTTCTGTTCCACATAGCTCAAGCGGGCCAGATTCTGGATGGCTTTCAAATTTTCCAGCAAAGCGGTTTTTTTAGTGGCTTGCAAGCGCGCTTCCAGCTCCGGTTCGGGCAGAAAGTGGTCGCGCATGGCTTCTTTGCCGGAACTGGTGATAATAAGTATATCTTCGATACCGGCTGCGGCGGCTTCTTCGATAACATATTGGATAACCGGTTTGTCCACCAGCGGGATCATTTCTTTGGGGACCGCACGGGTAAAGGGCAGGAAACGGGTTCCGAAGCCGGCGGCCGGAATAACAGCTTTGCGCACGGCAGGATAAGTTTTTTGTGTCATATTCTGTAAAAACCTGTATTAAAAATTTGATTTTAACTCTACATTATATTAAATTAATCCAAATAAGCGCTTTTTGCAAGCAAAAAGTCGTATAAAATCGACTTTTAACACTTGATGAAGAGGATTATTGCGTTATATTAATAAAAAACAGAATTGTAATTGGAGCGGATGAGTTAAAATTCCGCATTTTTTGAAAGGACTGGTTTATTATGTTGAGAATGGATGAATGGATCAAGAAAGCTGATACGCTGCAGGAAGCGTTGCCCTATATTCAGAAATTCCGCGGCGCGCTGATCGTGGTAAAATTCGGCGGATCTTCCATGGAAGACCCCGAACTGGTCAAAAGCACCATGCGCGACATCGTGCTTATGGAGTGCATCGGGTTCAAGCCCATTGTTGTGCATGGCGGCGGCAAAGCGATTTCTGCTGAATTGAAGAAACAGGATATTCCCGTCAAATTTGTCAACGGTCTGCGTCATACTTGTGAACGCACCATCAAAGTGGTGGACGATGTACTGCATAATCAGGTCAACGCCAATTTGGTGGAACTGGCCAGATCGTTCGGCGGTCCGGCGGTTTCCATTTCCGGTAAAAGCATATTGACGGCCGAAAAAGTCATGTCCAAAGATCCCAATACCGGCGCGGAACAGGATGTCGGTTTTGTCGGCGGTATCGTAAACGTGGATGTTGCTCCGGTACAGGCGGCGCTGGCCGCCGGTCAGATCCCCGTTATTACCCCACTGGGGACCGGGCGCGATGGTCAGGTCTATAATATCAACGCGGATATTGCGGCCTGTCAGATCGCCGAAGCTGTACACGCCCGCAAGCTGGTGTTTTTGAGCGATGTACCCGGCGTGCTGCGCGATGCCAGCGATGAATCGACAGTCATTCCGACCATTCGCACGGATAAAATTCCGGATCTTATTCACGACAAGATCCTTTCCGGCGGCATGCTGCCCAAGATCAACAGCTGTGTACATGCGTTGGAAGCCGGCATCAACAAAGTTCACATGATCGACGGCCGGGTGCGCCATACGCTTTTGCTGGAAATCTTTACCGACGAAGGGGTCGGCACCCAGATCGTGCGTCCGGATTCGGAAATGTGATGTTTGGAGCGCGGTTTTTGCTTCATGGCGCGTAATATAGTCTTTCTGGGGATCAAACATTGCGGCAAAAGTACGCAAGGCAGATTGCTGGCCGGCAGACTGCAGCGGCAGCTGTTGGATACCGACGATATGCTGACTGCGTATTATATGCAAAAATACGGTCAGGCATCCGGTGATTCCACGCCCCGGGCAATCATGCAGAAGCATGGTGAGGAGTTTTTCCGCCGGCTCGAGGCCGAAACGATCAAAGCGTTTCTGGCACAGAGTGTGCAAGCTGAAAAGCCTTGCGTTATGTCGCTGGGCGGCGGCGTGCCGTGCAACGCATTCCTGACCGGAAAAGAAGTCAAATCGTTAGGCGTGCTGGTGCATCTGGTCATTGATCCGGAAACGGCTTTCAGCCGGATCGCGGCCGGAGGCATCCCCCCGTTTCTGGCCGGAGATGATCCGCACGGAAAATTCATGCTTCTGGCCGGCGAACGGATGCAGCTTTATAACCGCATTGCCGATATAAATGTACAGATCCCCCCCGATCCGGTTGCCGGAGAGGTAAGCGATTTTATTTATCAACAACTTGTGAAAAACGGTTTTGTGCAACAATGAGCGGAAATAGTTTTGGTTCAATATTTAAAATTACCACTTTTGGCGAATCTCACGGCCCCGCGCTGGGCGTGATCATCGACGGAGTGCCTGCCGGCATTGAACTGTGCGCGGAAGATATTCAAAAGGAACTCGACCGGCGCAAACCCGGCCAGAGCATACTGACCACCCAGCGCAGCGAAGCCGATGCGGTGGAAATACTTTCCGGTGTATTCGAAAATAAAACCACCGGTACCGCCCTGGCCATGCTCATCCGCAATCAGGATCAGCGCAGCCGCGACTACGGCAATCTGGCCGAAATATTCCGGCCCGGCCACGCCGACTACAGCTATTTTGCCAAATACGGTATCCGCGATCACCGCGGCGGCGGGCGCTCGTCCGGGCGCGAAACTGCAGCGCGGGTGGCCGCCGGTGCAGTGGCTAAAAAACTGCTGGCCAAAGAAAATATCATTATCAAAGCGTGTACCAGCCGGATCGGCAATATTGCAGCAGAAAGGTTTGACTGGTCATTTGTTGAGCAAAATCCGGTCCGTACTGCCGATCCGGACAAGGCCGCAGCCATGGCCGAAGCGATCAATCAGGCCCGTATGAGTCTGGACAGCATCGGCGGAGTGATCGAGTGCCGGATCCAAAATGTGCCTGCCGGTTGGGGCGAGGCGGTTTTTGATAAACTTGATGCCGTGCTGGCTCACGCCATGCTTTCGCTGGGCGCGGTCAAAGGTATTGAGTTCGGCGATGGTTTTGAAGCCGCCGCCCGTTTGGGCAGTCAAAATAACGATTCGCCCGCGCCGGACGGTTGGTTGAGCAATCACGCCGGCGGCGTGCTGGGCGGCATGAGCAACGGCGCGGAAATCGTTTTCCGGATCGCGGTCAAGCCCACCCCCTCGATCGCGCAAAAACAAGTTACGGTCGATAAATCCGGGCATGTTACCGATTGCGAGATCCACGGCCGCCATGACCCCTGCTTATGCCCGCGGATGGTGCCGGTGGTGGAAGCCATGGCCGCAGTGGTGCTGGCCGATATGATGTTGAGAAACTTATCTGCAAGATATTGAAAATAAAGGAGTTTGTTTTATGGATTGTATGGAGAAACTTTCCAATATCTGGAAGAAAAATGACTCGATGGTTTGCGTGGGGCTCGACCCCGATCTGGGCAAATTGCCCGAATGTGTAAAAAACGCCGAGTACCCGATCTTTGAGTTCAACAAAGCGATCGTGGATGCTACTGCGCCTTATGTTTGCGCTTACAAGCCGCAGGCCGCTTATTACGCCGGTCAGGATTGCGATGACGAATTGGCTATGACCATTGATTACATTCAGGAAAATTATCCGGAAATCCCGGTCATTCTGGATGTCAAGCGCGGCGACATCGGCTCCACGGCCGAACAGTATGCCAAAGAGGCTTTTGAGCGCTATCACGCTGATGCGGTAACGGTCAACCCCTACATGGGCAGCGACGCTGTGAATCCGTTCCTTAAATATTCCGATCGCGGCGTGGTGGTGCTTTGCCGTACCTCCAACCCCGGCAGCAAGGAATTGCAGGAACTGGTTACGACCGAAGGCAAAAAACTTTACGAACACGTTGCGCTGCTGGCCCGCGACAAGTGGAACAGTGCCGGCAATATCATGATGGTGCTGGGTGCCACGTTCCCCGAAGAACTCAAAGCTGTGCGCGAACTCTGCCCGGAAATCCCGTTCCTGGTGCCCGGGGTCGGTGCGCAGGGCGGTGATGTGGAAAAAGTCGTCAGCTACGGCCGCCGTGCCGATGGCTACGGTTTGATCGTCAACAGTTCGCGCGGGATCATCTACGCCGGCAAAGGTGATGATTTTGCTCAAGCCGCCGGCAAAGCTGCTGAACTTTTGCGCGATCAGATGCGCGCTGTAAAATAACCGGGGTGAAAAATGGCTAAATATCAGTTGGAAGTCGGAGCCCGTACCGTAGAAGATGCCTTGAGCGCATGGCGCGGCGGTGCTGACCGTGTGGAACTTTATGTAAGCCCCACCGAAGGCGCTCTTACCCCCAGTATGGGATTGGTTCAAGCGGCAGTGGCGGCCAAAAAAGCTGCCGGCAGCAATCTGGGGCTGTTTGTGATGCTGCGCCCCCGTTCCGGAGATTTTCTGTACAGCGATGCCGATTTTGATACGCTTTTGCGCGATACGGAAAATCTTTACGCCGCCGGTGCCGATGGTTTTATGAGCGGTATCGTTACCGCCGACGGTATGCTGGATATCAAGCGTATGAAAGAAGTTATGAAACGCTGTCCCGGCAAACCCTTTACATTGCACCGCGGTTTTGAAAGCACCCGCGACCAGTTCCGCACCCTCGAAGAATGTGTGGATCTGGGGATCGATTACATTCTTACCGGCGGGCTGATCCCCGGCGGCGGACTGGATACAGCGCGTTTGAGCAAACTTATCGAAAAGGCCGATGGCCGCATCAAGATCGTGGTGGCGCTGGGTTCCGGATTTACTGTGGATCTGCTGGGGCCGATCATCGAGCAGTCCGGCGCTGTAGAGTATCACATCGTCAACGGCTACCGTCAGCGTTTGAGCCAGATGCAGTGGGTGCCGGGCATGGAAGCGCTGGATGATGACCACTTGCGCAAAAAACTTGGCACGGTGGATTATCTGGAAGAAACCGCAGTGCGTGAATTGCGCGATATTTTCAATAAATACGAATAAGGAATTTTTTTATGACAGACAAAGCTACTTTGATTCAACAGTTCAAAGCACTTGGTATTAAAGAAGGCATGACGCTGCTGGTACACTCCTCGCTGCGCCGGGTGGGCAAAGTCGATGGCGGCGCTGATACGATCATTGACGCGCTGCTGGAAGTGCTGGGCGAAAACGGCACACTGCTGATGTCCGGCGTATCCGGCAACGTCAACCCCGACCAGCCGGTTTATCATGTTAAATACACTCCCGCTACCGTCGGTACGCTGGTCAACGTGTTTATGAAGCGCGACAATGTTGTGCGCAGTCTGCACCCGGTACACTCGGTAGCCGGGTGCGGCCCCCGCGCCAAATTCATTACCGACGGCCATCTGGAAGCCAACACGCCGTGGTCGCCGGACAGCCCCTACGGCAAACTGATGCGCGAAGATAACGCATTCATTCTCTTTTTGGGAACCAACTTTACCTGCAACACCTGTATCCACGCGTTGGAAATCGAAGCTCGCGTGCCGGGCTTGCACACCAAAGATACTTCCAAACTTTATATCTTTGACTACGAAAACAATCTGCATGTGATCGACCACCACTGGCACTCCCGCAAAAAGGATTACTATGTGGATATGGAACACGTTGTGGCGGCCGCCGGCGGTCTGGTCTACGGCGAAGTCGGAACTGGTATGGCGCGGCTCTGCGATGCGCAGATCTTGCGCAAAACGGTTCTGCCGATCCTGCAGACCACGCCCGAAAAGGTCATCAAACGCCTGACCGACAACGATTACATCTGGGAATGATCCCCGTCAGAGATAGCGTCGTTAAAATTCAAAAAGGCTGTTGCAAAACCAAATGCTTTGCAACAGCCTTTGAGTTTTTTGCAGGTAGTTCCGATTTGTCCGATTTGTCCGATTATCCCCGCACAACATTGCTTGCCAAAAAAACGGCCGCTGCAAAACTTATACTGTTTGCAGCGGCCGTTGGGGCTGGTTGATCAAATATCAGAGGCTGTTGGCCTCTTTGATGATTTCATCAGCAGTTTTGTCGTTGAGTGCGGCCAAACCAAGCGCTTGAGCTTCTTTTTTATTGCTCATGCTTTTCATGAGTTTGTCGGTATGATGTTTGCGCACTTTTTCGCAGGCTTCTTCAAATTGCTGCTTTTGAGTGTCGCTCATGCCTTTGGCCATAACTTCGATCGAGGCTTTATATTTTTCTTCGCTCGAAGCATCCATGGTCGGAGCTTTGGCGCAACCAACCAGAATAAACGCCGTAATGAGTGCTGCACTCAAGATTGAAAGAATCTTTTTCATTAGCTTTCCCGACTTCTATTCAATTACCACTGCACATCGTCGATGTTGTACATGCGCGAACGGCCGGCGCTGCTATTGTTGACCGTGTTGATCTGCGCCTGGGTCAGACGGTGGTTACGCACATGACCGCCCAGATGCAGAATGTTGAGCGCGCCGTTGGGGTGGTTGGGATTAGGTCCGTAGAAAGAACCGCCATTACTGCCGTCGCTGAACGAGTCCATCCAGATCCAGCAACCGGGATTATCCTTACCCATGCGGTCGCGGCAGTGTTCCGGATTAATGGAGTTGGTGGTCAGCGAAGTGGCATTGTTGGGCCAGTAGGCGAACCAGTAGCTGATGTCGTAGGTGCTGCCGCCGGAGAGGTCAGCCACAAAGTTGCTGGTATCGCTGGGGCACTGGTAAAGCGCGGCCTTGGTGGACTGGCTCATGATGTAAGTACCGCTGGTTTCCGGCTGCATACCAAAGTATCCGCCGTAGAACAGGACGTCGGGCTTGGCTCCGGGGTATTTGCAGAGCATATCGTTGGCAGTTTTGGTGTTCCAGCTGTCCCAGCCGTTGTTGTAGCGCGAAATGTAGTCGTTGTTGTCGCCGGCATACATCATTTCGGCCGTACCGATCTGTTTGAGTTTGGATACGCAGTTGGCGTTGCGGGCGCGTTCACGCGCGGCAGAGAGTGCCGGCAGCAGCATGGCCGCCAGAATAGCGATGATGGCAATTACCACAGTAACTGTCACACAGCTGAAAATAATAACAAAAACTGTAACAAGGAGCAGAAATGAAAAAACAATTCACCCTCATTGAGCTTTTGGTGGTACCTTCCATAACGGAAAGAACTGTCATGATGTAAGTTTACATCATGTTTACTGCATTTACAATAACTATAGTATCATATATTTGGATTATCGTATCAAATGTCAAACGGTATAAACAAGTGGGTGTTTCAAAACTATTCAGAGTTTTGCAACACCTTTTTGTAGTAATTAAGCTCAAATATGTAACATATCCGGTTATTCTGCGTGATATTTTTGCATTTTCTCATAAATTTGCTTTGAGGGGCAGCTGTTGGCATCATTATAAATGCGCTTCAAGACTTGTGCGGGTTATTCAGCATTGTAGAGTTTGCGCATCCCAAGAGGGCATTGGCATTGCCCTCCTGGACCTCCCTTGCTCGTTTGGCCGCTATATCCAGCGCGCTGGTTACTTGGCGACTTTACAATAGAGC
>SUWA01000098.1 GCA_015061695.1 Lentisphaerota bacterium | reverse complement strand
AAAGAAGATTAATTTTGTTCAACATCCTGAAATCAATCCGTGATCTGCTGCTGAAAAAACGTAACACCCAGCAAGCTGCCGATGCCAAAAACGTTTCCGGCAAACGCTCATCTGCCCCGCGCAGCAAATACAATAATTCAGCAGCCGGACAACCGGCCCCCGGAACACAACCCAAACGCAAACGCAAGCGCTCCGGGAAAACCCGGAACGAAAACCAAGAGGTCAAGGCAGTAACCCCCTTCCCCGCGCCCAAAGTCAAGCCGGAACGCCCGGCCGCTTTGCGCGAAGTACCGGAAGTTGCCGGCAAAAAACGTTTCCTTGATTTTCCGCTGCCGGAGGCCATCCAGTTTGGTATCCAGAATATGAATTTTGAATACTGCACCCCCATTCAGGCCGAAGCGCTCCCGGAACTGCTGGCCGGGCGCGACCTCGGCGGCAAAGCGCAAACCGGTACCGGCAAAACTGCTGCATTTCTGCTGGCGGCGTTTACCCGTCTGGCCAATTCACCCAAACCGGAACAGCCCTCCGGCACGCCCCGGGTACTGGTGCTGGCCCCCACCCGCGAACTGGCGATCCAGATCCATAAAGATGCCGAAGCGATCAACGTTTTTGCCGATTTCAATAACGTGGTGGTCTTTGGCGGCATGGATCACGATAAACAGCGCAAAAGTCTGCAGCAGCAAATCGACATTCTGGCCGGGACTCCGGGGCGCATCATCGACTATGTGCGCAGCGGCGCTCTGGATTTGAGCAAAGTCGAACTGCTGGTGATCGACGAAGCCGACCGGATGCTGGATATGGGGTTTATCCCCGATGTGCGGCGGATTGTGGCCCAGCTGCCGGAAAAAGGCGTGCGTCAGACCATGCTCTTTTCGGCCACGCTGGAGCCGGAGATCATGCACCTTGCCCAGAGTTTTCTGCACGATCCGGTAATGGTGGAAACCGAGCCTGAACAGGTAGTCGGCGCCACCATCGAACAGACTTTTTATTCGGTGGCCGGGTCGGAAAAGCTGGCCATGCTGCTCTATATAATCAAAAACGAACCGTTTGAACGGATGATCATTTTCGGCAACCGCAAAGATAAAAACATGGATGTTTTTGAAAGTTTGCAAAAGTGCGGAATTGCGGTCGAACTTATGTCCGGCGATATTGCCCAGCAGAAGCGGATGCGTATTCTGGAAGATTTCCGCAGCGGCAAGGTCAAGATCGTTATTGCCACCGATGTGGCGGCGCGCGGCATCCATGTAGACAACGTTTCGCTGGTAGTCAACTACGATCTGCCGGAGCGTTCCGAGGATTACGTCCACCGTATCGGACGCACGGGCCGCGCGGGCCAGCAGGGCAAAGCGGTCAGTTTCATCTGCGAATACGGTGCTTATTACATGCCGGATATTGAAAAATATGTGGGAGAAACGTTCAAATCCACCCTGCCCACGGCAGAAATGGTGGAAATCCCTGAAGAATATAAAGAACTGCTGAAAAATCAGCGTTCCGGACGCCGCAATCACGATCACCGCGGTCACTCCAGAGGACGCAGTAATCATCATCGCCGGTAACAAGGCTTAAAAATGGGGGATTTTATGAGCAGAACGATACGTTGCCCATATTGCAACCTGCCGCTGGCAGTAGAAAATGATGATGCGGCGATACTCTGTATGGCCTGCCATAAGAGTTTTTTTCCGGCAGCGGCGGCAGTTGTCAGCAACCCGGTATTCATCCAACCGAAACGTCCGGCGACCGGACTGCTGGCTGCAGGGATTATTTTTAACATATTGGTTTTGCTCGGTGCAGTTATCCCCGGATTGCTTTTGTACAGCTCTTACGTTACGATCTATGATGATGTACGCTTTTTTGCTGCTGTTCTTGCTTTTATGGCCAATTGCATACCGGCAGCGCTGGCAATAATCGCCTGTATATTCAACTTGATTTTATTCGCTCAATATTGGACAATGCTACCCAGTCAGACCACCAGGCAAACTTCGGGGCTGACAGCAACGCTCTGCGTGCTGCTGCCGGGAATCAATCTGGTTGGCATCTGGATCTTCTTCCTGAAAATGGGTAACGAGTTCAGCAAACTGACCGGACTCAAAGCTCCGAAGATTTGCTCTGCAATGGCGGCAGCATTGAATTTTTTGAGCAATATATCCGTATTCGTCATTTTCGTCCTGCCGTTGTTTACCCAAGCAGATAATCTGCTTCCTGTATGGAGTCTTGTATTCGTTGTTTTTGTTCTCTCCAGTATCGGTTATCTGATTGGGTTAGGTGGATGGCATAAAGCAGCTGCACGTCTTGTGCCGCAGTAAATATCAACCGGAAGGGATTTTTATGAGTAAAACTATTTCTTGTCCGTTCTGTCAGTCGCAAATCACAGTCGATGAAAATGCGTCCGCGGTAGTCTGTATGGCCTGCGGCAAAGGTTTTTCGTTGGGAGTAACCGCCCAGCCGGGCAACATGCAGCCGACAATGCAACAGCAGTTTACACCGCAGATGCAATTTCAACAGCCACCGATGATGCCGGTAAACGGATATACACCTTCCCCCCAACGGCGGCGTTCCGGAAAAGGGTTGTTTATAACGACTGTCATATTCAATTCCTTATCTATATTGGCTGGTTTTGTATTCGCGCTGACACTCCTGGTCTGTTGTATCCACGAAGGACGATATAAAACAGATGAAGTTTTCATCGCCACCAGTGTATTTACCAGTCCGTTTATTATCACGGCATTTGTACTTAATTTGATTTCGATTGCCCAATACTGGTCGCTGCTGCCGCAACATTTTTCACGCGGATTTTCTCCGGGAGCTGCTGTGGCATTTATGCTGATACCACTTTTCAATTTGTATTGGGTCTGGGCGCTGCATCTGCGGCTGGGCGACGGGTTGAGTCAAATGACTTACCGGCAAACTCCGGCCAAAGGGTGCGGCACTGCGGCGGCAATATTGATTTTTCTTGGAATTATTTCGCCGTTCACACTGCCGTTGCAATTTATCGGCTACCTGATCGGTATTTGCGGGTATCACAGCGCAGCTAAAGTTATTGAACCGTAAGCAGAATTTACTGCAAGTTTCAAGCGCCGGAAGATTATTTTTCCAGAGCTTTTTCTTTGGGCTGAATAAGTTTGCCTTGTCCGCAAATTGATTTGACAAGTTAACATCTTGCAACATTGTGCGTTATATCCACAAAAATCTTTATTTTTTAATAATTGGGTGCAAGAAAATACTTTGTTCAGTTGTACAAGAGTATAAAAGGAATTTATCGGCACGTTTGATCAAGCAAACAGCAATGGTAAAAAAAAAGGAGTTTTTTTATGAGCCAAACTATTGCATGTCCCCAATGTAACAACAATATTGCCGTTGATTTGAGTTATCCGGCAGCAACTTGCCCCTATTGCGGCAAGGTAGTCGATTTAGCTCAATACCAGCAGAATAATCAGCAGAGTCAAGAACAGACTCCGACTCCGCCGCCAATGCAGAACCAGTTCCAACAACAGCCGCCGCAGATGCAGAATCAGTTCCAGCAGCAGCCGCAGTTCCAGAATCAATGGCAACAACCGATGCAGAACCAGTTCCAGCAGCCGCCGCAATTTCCCAATCAATACCAACAACAGTATGGCGCATGGCAACAACCGCCGCAGATGCAGTTCCAACAGCAGCCGCAGATGCCCTTTCCGGGTGCCGGTTACGGTATGCCGTTTATCCGGCGTCGCCGCCCCGGCAACGGTTTGTTCACCACCACGCTCATAATCAACGCGCTGGCGATTCTTGCCGCTATCGGATTGGTGATCAGTGTGATCGGAATGCTGTCTGTAGACAAATATGTTTACTACGAATCCTATTCATCTTCCAGTTATGACTACGGTTACGGCTCCAGCTATGATTACGGCTATTCTAAGCCCAAACGTTACAAGAGTTCCGATTACGCACTGTTTGAAGATTTAAATATTGCCTTCTCTATTGCTTCCGGGGTTTTAGGCATCGCAGCTACGGTTCTGAATTTGATTTCCATAGCCAAATACTGGTCGATGCTGCCGTCGCACATAACTCAAGGAAAATCTCCGGCGGCAGCGGCATGCTTTTTGCTGATACCGCTTTTCAACATCTACTGGCTCTTTGCGCTCCACAGCCGATTGGGTAACGGTTTTGCTCAAACTGCCGGTTTTCTGGGACAGTCAGCTAAACCCATGGGGCTTGTTGCCGCAATACTGATTCTGATCGGCAGCACCCAATTCACCGTATTTCTGGCGCCGGTCGGCTGGATCCTTGCACTTTGTGCATATCAGAAAGCCGCTAAAGTTATTGAACCGTAAGCAGAATTTACTGCAAGTTTCAAGCTCCGGGAATCATTTTTCCGGAGCTTTTGCTTTGACCGGAACAAATTTGCCGCTGCCGGAAGCATATTTTTCAAGAAATTTACTCATAGCTTCAAAACATGCCGGAACACGGTCTTTCCGGCAGTAGATGATATGTGCGGCAACCAGCGGGTATTGGCCGTTGCGGATATTTTCCGGCGTGGGGGCAATGCCGTTGACTTTCAGAATTTTATACTTGCCGGAAGCGTTTTTCTGCAACGCCATGGAACCGAATACGATCACGCCCGGTACACTGCGGACTACCGCCGCCGCGCCAATATCGTTGGAACACACCAGCATATCCGGCAAGATGTCGCGCCCCGGCTCGGGCAGTTGCGTTGAATTCAAATCCTGCTGCATGACCAGTTTGCGGAACACTCTGCCCTCCGGACTCTCCGGAGCAGTTCCGGCAATACGCAAACTCTGTGCCGGAGCGCCCAGCTGCGCCCAGTTGTCGATGCGGCCGTTGTAAACTCTTTTCAAATCCTCCACTGCAATATTTTCCAGCGGGCAATCCGCCGGCACGGCCAGCACCACCGGCAGAAAAGCGTAGACTTTTGACCGGTATTTCTGTTTATCCGGCCAAGTGGAAAATACTTCGGCACTGCAGATCACATTGCCCTGCAGGCCGCTACCGTCGCTGTTTGTGGATTCGATGACCGTGATTTGCAGATCTTCGGGCAGATCCAGCTGATCCGAAGTAAATGAATCACTGAAATATTTTTTCAACAGCATTTTTCCGCCGGAGCAATCCACCAGCAGCAATTCTTCATCGGCGGATAAATTCCAGGCCAATGATCCAAAAAGCAGAAATATCAGGAGTTTGATCATAGGTTATCCTCTGAAAATCAATTTTGATTCCTCGTAACGGATAAATTTAACTCCGGAACAGAATATTGTCAAATTTTTAACTGAAAAAACCGTTATCCGGCTCAATGACCGGTTGCAAAAAATTATAGGCCGGTTATATTATCCCAAATAAACTTGTTTTTTGTAAACAACAGCAAACAGGAGTCTTGATATATCATGGAAAAGATCAAATCCTGCCTGACGGCGATTGCCCCGGAACCGGGCAATCTGATCCGCGGGCTGCAGGCTATCCAGACACAGGAAGGGTATGTATCCGACGAAGCGGTAAAAGTCGCCGCCGAATACTTCCAAACCGCCCCCGCCGAAGTCGAAGGCGTTTTGAGTTTTTACGCCCAGTTCAAACGGGTCAAACCCGGCCGTTACACCATTGCGGTCTGCGATGGAACTGCCTGTCATATCAAAGGCTCGCCGCTGGTCATGGAGTGGATCAGTGCCGCGTTGAACATCCGCCCCGGCGAAACCGATGCCAACGGCGATTTTACGCTGGAAAAGGTATCATGTCTGGGCTGCTGCAGTCTGGCGCCGGTGATGGCAGTCAACGGTACAGTATTCGGTAAACTCGACCGCAAAAAGGTCGTCCGCATCCTCAAGGAGTATCAGAACAAATGATCAACAGCAATATTGCAGAAATCCGTCTGGGGACCGCCAGCTGCGGTATAGCTTCCGGCGCCGGAGCAGTTCTGGAAAAAATGCAGGCCATGGAGCCTGATTTCAAGATCACCGAAGTCGGCTGTGTCGGCTGCTGTTACGCCGAACCGATCGCCGAAGTCATCACCAAAGACGGACAATCCGTGTTTTACGGCAATTTGACCGCCGATGAAAAATGCCTGAACAATATTTTTGCCTTGAGCGAAGAAGGCCGGTTTGTTGAACCCGAAGCCCGGCGCAGCAAAACGCTCCCCCGGGTACTGAAACTTGCCGGACGCATCGACCCGGTAAGCCTGGAAGCCTATCAGGCCGCAGGCGGCTACCGTGCCTTGAACAAGGCCCAATCCATGACGCCGGAAGCGATCGTCAATGCCGTAAAAGAGTCCGGTTTGCGCGGGCGCGGCGGCGGCGGGTTCCCCACCGGCATGAAATGGGGATTTCTGGCAGCCAAAGATGCTCCCGAAAAAATCATCATTTGTAATGCCGACGAAGGCGACCCCGGTGCATTTATGGACCGCTCGCTGATGGAAAGTGTTCCGCATCAGGTATTGGAAGGTATGCTGATCGCGGCGGCGGCCACCGGCGCAAGCAAACTTTTTATCTACTGCCGTGCCGAATACCCCATGGCCATCAAAAATCTGAAAATCGCCATTGAGCAGATTAAAGCCAATCAGCTCAATGTGATCCATGATCGCACGGTCGAAATCATCATCAAGGAAGGTGCCGGAGCTTTTGTCTGCGGCGAAGAAACCGCTTTGATCGCGTCGCTGGAAGGCAAACGCGGTACGCCGCGCTTCCGCCCGCCCTTCCCCACCGACAGCGGCTACCATGATTTGCCGACCATGATCAACAATGTGGAAACTTTCGGCAACATACCGCTGATCATCGACGAAGGCGCGGCAGCCTACGCTGCCATCGGTACCGAAAACAGCAAAGGCACCAAGATCTTTGCGCTGGCCGGCGACCTCAAATATCCCGGTCTGGCCGAAGTGCCTATGGGTATAACGTTGCGCGAGATCGTCTTTGAAATCGGCGGCGCTGATCCGGATAATGTCAAAGCAGTTCAGACCGGCGGCCCCTCCGGCGGCTGTATTCCGGTGGAACTTTTTGATACGCCCATTGACTACGACTCGCTGCGCAGTCTGGGCGCCATCATGGGTTCGGGCGGTCTGATCGTCATCGGCAAAAACCGCTGTATGGTGGAAACGGCCCGTTACTTCCTTGACTTTACCCGGCGTGAATCCTGCGGCAAATGCACCTTCTGCCGCATCGGCACGACCCGCATGTTTGAAACGCTCGAACGCATCACGCAAGGCGAAGGCACGCTCGAAGATATTGATTTTCTGGAAACATTGGGCAATCAGGTGCGCAAAGGCTCGCTCTGCGGCCTCGGCCAGACCGCGCCCAATCCGGTGCTGGCCACGTTGCGGTACTTCAAAAACGAATACCTTGACCATGTGGAAAAACACACCTGTACCGCGCTGGAATGTAATGCGCTGGTCAAAGTCAAGCTCGACCAGAGCAAGTGCGTAAAGTGCAAACTCTGCATCAAAAGTTGCCCGGTGGGGGCCATCAGTGATGATTTTGTCATTGATACAGAAAAATGTACCCGCTGCAACAGCTGTATTGAACTTTGCCCCAAAAAGGCGATCAGCCGTTATCCCAACGAGTGATTTAATGAGGTATAGATCATGAGCAATTCTGCTGAAAAAAATACTTTTGAATTTATTCTTGACGGCAAAACCGTGCAAGCCAGTCCCGGCGAAACGGTTTTGACAGTAGCACGCCGTGAAGGCATAACCATACCCAGTTTGTGTTTCAACGGCAAAGTCTCCCACACCACCAGCTGTTTTGTCTGTGTGGTCAAAGATTGCAAAACCGGTAAATTCCTGCCCTCGTGCGCGGCGCGCCCCGCTCCGGGTCAGGCGATCGACGCCTCCAGCGATGAAGTAAAAGCCATGCGCAAAACCGCGTTGGAGCTTTTGTTGAGCGAACACTCCGGCGACTGCGAAGCGCCCTGCACCATGGCTTGTCCAGCCCACGCCTCGGTGGAAGAATATGTGCGTGCCGGCCGCGAAGGCGACTGGCTGAAGGCGCTCAAGATCATCAAAGAACGTATTCCGCTGCCGATGAGTATCGGGCGCGTCTGCCCCCGCTTCTGCGAAAAAGAGTGCCGCAAAAATCTTTACGGCAAAGCGGTTTCCATCAACGACTTCAAACGTCTGGCCGCAG
>SUWA01000097.1 GCA_015061695.1 Lentisphaerota bacterium | reverse complement strand
ATTAAAAAGGTTTACAAATGCCAAAGCGTGGGAGGACTATTGGCAAAACAAAATGAATTGTGTAGGCAATGTTGTCATCAACATTGGCAATTACAAATGTTTTTCACAAAATTTAGGACAATAACAAGAAAAGCAGTAATTGCGGTATTTATGCAAACAACCTTAACGAAAGGAATTTTTTTATGAAAAAGCACTTTACCCTCATCGAGCTCCTGGTAGTCATTGCTATCATCGCCATTCTGGCGGCCATGTTGCTGCCGGCTTTGTCTGCTGCGCGTGAACGAGCCCGCAATGCCAACTGTGTAAGCAAGCTCAAACAGATCGCATTGGCCGATACGATGTATGCGCAGGACAATAAAAGCTCCATGCCGATCGGCTGGGGCGGCGGCAACGGCAGTTTGATCGTGGCGTGCGGCGACCGTATCAGCGAAAATCCTGTTTCCTGGCCCAATGTGCCGCAGGGGTTGATCCTCAAAGGCGGTTATCTGGGCGGAAACGAAGCCGACCAGAGCAGTGTACCGGTGGAACGGGTGGAAAAATATTTCAAATGCCCCAGCGACAGCGTGTTTTACGGTACCAATCACACATACGGCGGCGGCTGGCTGCAGGTTTCCTATATGTCGAGCCACTATCAGCGTAACGGCGCAGCGGCCTGGTATCCGCAGCGCAAGGATAACAGTGTGGCTTTTTGCGAAATCGTGGGCAAGGATGATCCCGGCACCATGTCGTACATGGACAATATGTCGACCGAAGCCGGCAAAGTCATGCACCCGAATCTGGTCAACACTGCGTATCTCGGCGGGCATGTCAAAAGCCATACGGCCAATACTGCCAAGCAGAATGCCATCGGCGGCGTGCAGAATGCCTCCGAAGAGTTCAACGAGTTTGAAATGCGGCGTTTCTGACAGAATAAGTGTATAATCAAAGCATCTCCGGCAACAGTTACTCCGATTGGGCCGGAGATGCGCCTCTAAAGATAAGGAAGGATTTGGAATTATGAAAAAAATGCTCGCTATATTGTTTGCTTGTGCAGTTGTAACCGGTGCCTGGGCTGGCGATTGCTATTGGATCTGGGGCGCGGAAAAAGTTGCCGATGGTATCAGCCGCAGCTACTTCCGGCTCAATGTTGAATTGGACGATGATGCCATTGCCGGGGAACTCTACACCATTGCTGACGATGCCATGGAACTTTATATCAATGGCAGTCCGGCGATCAAACAGGTGTTTTTCGATCAGGCCGACAAACGCATCAAGATCCGCAAATATGAGTTCAAAAAAGAGCTTAAAAAAGGTAAAAACACTCTGGCGGTCATCGTTATCAACAAAGGCGGCCCCGGCGGTGTCATCATGAAGGGGTCGATCCGGTTGGCCAACGGCAAAACGATCGACCTGGCCAGCAACGAACAGTGGAAATCGCTTTCGGCACCCACGCTGAATGCCAACTGGAAAAAGATCGCTTACAATGATTCGAGCTGGAAGAGTGCGTTCAAACTGGGTGATGCTTCGTTGAAACCGTGGAGCGGTATGAGCGATGCGGTAAACTTCTTCGGTCTGCCCGGAGGCAATAAATGAAGTACGGCGTATTGTGCAAAACCGTAGTCGCGGCGCTGGCAGTGCTGGCCGCTGTTCCAGCGGTGCCGGCACGTCCGGCGGATTGGAAGGCTCCGGAATTGGATCCCTTTACCCAACCGGTTTCCAAGGCCCGCTGGCTCTGGTTTCAGGCACCCAAAACGGCCAGCTTTACTACGGCTTATTACCGGATGAATATCGATCTGGACGAACCGGTCAAATCGGCATGGATCATTTGTATATTTGACGACAATGGCGGCGCGGCCCTCAATGACCGGATGCTCAAAGAAGTCAAAATGGTGCAGCCCGATGCGCCGATCCCCTGCCGCAGATACGAACCGACCAATTGGGTGGTGGGGCGCAACAGCTTCAGTTTTACCGCCCGCAACGGCGAAGCCATGGGCGGTATGATCCTGCGCGGCGAAATCACGCTGCAGTCCGGCAAGGTGATCAAACTTTACAGCAATAAAGATTCTTTCAAAGCATCGGCCAAAGCCGAAGGCAAATGGCGCACCAACAGTTACGATGATTCCCAATGGCAGCCGGCCATGGAACTGGGCGATGCGAATATCGAACCGTGGAAGAGTGTAACTGCGGTGATGAACTTTCTGCTGGACGAAGAAGATCAGAAGAAATATGATGAGCTGATGAAGCGCATTACCGATATATCGTTCCTCAAAGATCAGGAAGAGTGGAAAGCTCAAGTGGTCTGGAACAACGATGCCTCCGGTATTGCCATCAATGGCGAACCGGATGTGCCGATGGTCTTTCTGGTCGGCGGCAATCCGTGGAAAGAACAGGTTGCGCACGACGTGGTGCAAGCCGGCCTCAACGGGGTCAAATTTATGGAATACCAGTTCCCCAGCGGCAAATATATCATCGGCCCCGGCCAGTACGATTTTTCGCCCATCGACCGGGATATAAGACGCATACTGGTGTTGAATCCGGATGCCGCGCTGTTTGTTGCCATGCGCTTTGACCTGCTGGGCAAATGGGCGCGCGAAAATCCTGAAGAAATGATCGGCTACGCCATGACCAGCGAAAAGCATTGGGGCGGCCAGAACGGCAACTTTCCGTCGCCGTCGATGGCCAGCGAAAAGTTTCAGGCTGAAATGCAAGCCTTCGGTCGCGCCGCGATCGAACACATGAAAAAACAGGACTACTACAAGCGCATTGTGGCGATCCGTACTTCGCACGGTATTTTCAGCGAATGGCACTACTACGGTATGGGCGGGATCATGCCCGATAACGGCCCGGCCATGACCAAGGCGTTCCGCAAATATCTGACCGGCAAATACAAGACCGATGAGGCTCTGCAGCGGGCGTGGTTTGACTCCAATGTAACGCTGGCCACGGCCACGGTGCCGAACGAAGCCGAACGCTGGGGCAAAAAACGTTTTTTCCGCGATCCGGCTTCTGCCGACCGCAAAACTCTGGATTACTACGAGTGCCACGAAAATGTGGTTGCCGATACGCTGCTGGGATTTGCCAAGTCGGTCAAGAGTGTTGATCCGCGTTTGATGGTCGGAGCCTACTACGGGTATTTCTTCTGCATGGGCTACCCGGCCGAAGGCCAGACGCTGATGATGGATAAAGTTCTTTCGTCACCTTACATTGATTTCCTTTCGTCGCCCTACAGCTACGATATGGCAAGCCGGCAGATGGGCGGCGACGGGTTGCCGCGTATGCTGCTGTCGAGCTTCAAACGCTACAAAAAACTGGCGATCATCGAAGCAGACGAACGCACCCACCTTACCCCCCGGCATGAACCCTATTTGAGTGCGGCCACACCGGAAGAATCAGTAGCGATCATCCGGCGCGAAACCGCTATCGCCTGGCTCAACGGCTGTGCGGTGCAGTTTTTGGAATTTGATGCCCGCCGCGGTATGAAAGGCTGGTTCGACCATCCGGATATTTACCGTACCTGGGGCGAGGGGCAGAAAATGTGGCGCAAGATCTACGCCGATGCTGCCAGTGTAAAACGCGATGCCGTGGTGGTGTTTTCGCCCGAAGAAATGACCCGGCAGGGTTATCCCTCCGGCTCGATCAGACAAGGTACTGACCAGCGCGGGATCATCGAAACTGTCATCGACAAACCCATGCACGCGCTTTTTGCCTCCGGTTATACTTTTGATGTGCTGACTTTGAGCGATTATCTGGCCAGTTCGCACGAGTATAAATTTGTAGCTTTTATGAACATCTTTTCGCCCACTGCCGAACAGCGCAAGGCGATCAAAGATAAGATCAGCAAGCCGGGTACGACCGTGGTCTGGTCTTATGCTCCGGGTTTTGTTACCGAACAGGGACTTTCGGTTCAGGCAATGGAAGATCTGACCGGATTCAAACTGGGGGTGATCAACGAACGGCTGCCTATGAGTGTAACGCTCGACGGCGGCGTGGCTATGACTTCGGTGCGGCGTAATAATGTGGTCAAAGAAAATCCGCGTGTCTTTGCCAAAGATCCGGCTGCCGAAGTGATCGGCAAATATGCTCAAGGCGGTCAGACCGCAGTGGCAATCAAAAAACTTGCCAACGGCAATACTGCGATTTTCTGCGGTATGCCGGTGATCGATCCGGATATCTGGGCGGCGTTTTTCCAACGCGGCGGTATACACCGCTATGTAAATGACCGCAATGTTTCGGTTCACGGCAACGAACGTTATCTGCTGGTACATGTGGCCACCGGCGGCGCTTACGAAGTCAAATTGCCGCGTCAGGCCAAACAGGTCAAAGAGCTGTTCAGCGGCGATGTGCTGGGGCGTAACTGCAGTAAACTTATACTGCGTCCGGCGACCGGTTTTACTTATTTTATGGAGATAACTTACTGAAATGAGTGATGTATCCAATTTTTTTACCGGCTCCCGGTGGATCAGCGAATATATCCGCAAGCGTGGGTGGCCCCACGCACCGGTATTCCGGAAGTGTTTTACCGCCGGTAAATTTGCAAAGGCCGAGTGTGCTATTTGCGGTCTGGGGTATTTTGAACTGCGCATCAACGGCCGGAAGGTGGGCAACGACCTTTTTGTGCCGTGCAACACCCGCTACGATGTTCGCAGCGAATACATGGTTTACGATGTGAGTGAATATCTGGTCGAAGGCGAAAATGTGGTTGATGTCATATTGGGCAACGGCACATTCTGCCAGATCACCAACGATGTGTTCCGCAGCGAACATGCCATCTGGAAAAGCGACCCTAAATTTCTGTTGGATCTGCAGCTGGATGGTCAGAGCGTTCTGGTCAGCGACCGGGCGTGGAAAGTGGCGCACGGCCCGATCGTAAGCAACAGCATCCGTACCGGCGAAGATTACGATGCGCGTCTGGAACTTGCTCCGTGGCAGCCGGGCGAAGAACCGGATCCGGAAGTGTGGAACCGGGTCTATATCACCAATTCGCCCGGGGGAAATTTGAGTCGCTGCTATGCGCCGCCCTGCCGGGTGATGCAGAGCCTTGAACCGGTGGCGTCATGGCCGCTGGAAGACGGCAGTGTTGTGTATGACTTTGGGGCCAATATTGCCGGGAATTGCGAAATTTGTGTTTCCGGCAGTGCCGGCAGCTGCGTAACGCTGGTGCATGGCGAAAAACTTTCTGAAAAGCGCGATCTGGATAATGCTCATATCGGGTTGTATACGTTTGATGAAAAATTCCAGCACGACAGCTACACGCTTAACAGCGAACCGCAGCAGGTTTGGAGTCCTTCGTTCGGTTATCACGGCTTCCAGTATGTAAAAGTCATGATCACCGGCGATGCCCGGCTGGAAAAGATCACGGCGCGGTTTATTCACAGCGCTTTTGAAGCGATCCCGCCGGCAGTTACATCCAACAAAGTACTCAACCAGCTCGTGGAAATGAACTTGCGTTCGTACCTGGCCAACTTTGTCAATCACCCGACCGACTGCCCGCACCGCGAGCAGATGGGCTGGACTGGCGATACCCAGCTGGCCGCAGAACTGGGGTTGTGGCACTTTAAAAGCAAAGATAACTACCGCTCTTATCTGGATAGTATGCGCGATTGTCAGCGCCTGGATGGGCAGATCCCCGGTATGGTGCCTTACAGCGATCACTGGCAGTTCGGGCCGGTGTGGGATGGAGTATTGATAATTCTGCCCTATATGATCTGGCAGTTCACCGGCGATGCTGCCGCAGTTCGGGAAAATTACGCTGCCGGCAAAAAGCTGATGGGCTATTTTGCCACATTGGCGGTGGATGATGCCATTGAAATCGGCCCCGGCGACTGGTGCCATGTGGATCAAAGCAAAGCCATAACCGGTTTTGTGGATGCAACCGCTTATTACTGCCATTGCGCCCGCTGCATGGCGGCAATGGCGCCGCTGGCCGGAGCTGCTGATGAAGCTGCGGAATGGCAGGCGCTGGCCGAACGCATCAAAAAGGCGTTTCAGCGGGAGTTCTGTCCGGGCGGCGGACATTGTGCCGGAGATCAGTCCACGGCACTGGCACTGGCGCTGCTCTTTGATCTGGCGCCGGAAGATGAAAAAGCGGCGATGGCCGCCAAACTCAACGAGCGGATAGTATCGATAAATTATCATGCTGACTTCGGTATTACCGGGGCCAAGGCCGTGCCGCGGGCACTGGCCGGGTTCGGTTACTTTGACAGTGCGTTGAAACTGTTGACCCAAAAGGAATATCCCGGCTGGGGATATTGGCTTGAACAGGGTGCGACCAGCTTCTGGGAAACCTGGAACGGCGAACAATCCCGCAACCATGTCATGTTCGGCGATATGGGCGCGTGGGTTTGGGAATACGCCGGCGGCGTGCAGCCGTTGGCCGCCGGAGCCGGATTCAAACGCTTTGCCGTCAAACCGCCGGTTACGGATGAGCTGGAGAGCTTTGCCGGTGAATACCCCACGGCAAATGGCCGGATCATCTGGAAATGGCAGAAAACTTCCGGTATTACCCGCGGTCATCTGACCGTTCCGGATGGATGTGTTGCCGAAGTGACTTTGCCCGGTCAGGCAGTGCAGATACTTTCCGGCGGAACTCACACGCTGGAGTGGTGATTTAATGCTTCTGAACTCCCGCCGGTATGCTTCCGACAGGCTGCCGGCGGGAGTTTTTTTTCTGCATAAATTTGCAAAAGTCGGTTTGACGGGGTATTTTAAACGTTTTCATTATCAGTCTTTGATCATAAATTAAACAGCAAGGGAGATCTCGAATTATGTGGTTGGATTTGTTGACCAATCCGGTAGTGATCGCAGTGGTGATTTTGTTGGTGCTGGCCATGTGCCGGTTGAATGTGGTGTTTTCGATCATCATTGCTGCGCTGACCGGCGGCTTGTGGGGTGGTTTGAAAATGTATTTTGCCAATGGCGGCAGCCGTTCGCTGGCGGCCATCGGGCATGAATCAGTAGCGCTGGTGCAAAGCACGCTGGGTGCATTCAGCAAAGGTTTGGGCAATGGGGCCGGGATCGCGTTTGATTATGCCATGCTGGGCGCATTTTCGATCGTTATTTCGCGCTCGGGTTTGACCGAACTGCTGGCTAAATCGCTGATGAAAATGCTCAATAAAGACGCCGGTCGCAAACATATCACAATTTGCAAGTATGCTTTGTTGTTTATTTTGACTTTGATCGCCATGTCTTCGCAGAACCTGATCCCGGTACATATTGCATTTATTCCGATCTTGATACCGTCGCTGCTGCAGATTTTCAACCGTTTTCAGCTTGACCGGCGGGCGGTGGCGTGTATTCTGACTTTCGGCTTGATCACGCCATACATGTTTCTGCCGTTCGGTTTCGGTTACATTTATTTGAATAAGATCCTGATCGGTAATCTGGCGGACAACGGCCTTGCGATCGCGCCTGAAATGGTGATGAAAGCGATGGCGATCCCGGCGGCGGGGATGCTGTTCGGGCTGTTGACGGCGATATTCTTTACATACCGCAAACCGCGGCTCTACGATCAAAGCAAGATCGAAGCTGTTTCTCCGACCGATGTTGAGATCCAGCCCCGCAAGGTGATCGCCGGTGTGGCAGCGATCCTGATCGGTTTTGCCGCGCAGATGTTCCTTAAATCACTGTTTGTGGCATCGCTGGCCGCCGTGCTGGTATTTGTCATTGCCCGGATCATCAGCTTGCGCGACACGCAGGATGTTTTTGTTCAGGGTGTTTACCTGATGGGCGGTATCGGCATCGTAATGATCGCTGCGCAGGGATTTGCCGAAGTTATGAAGGCTACCGGCGGCGTGGATGAACTGGTGGATATTACCGCCCGGGGGCTGGGCAATAACCGGGGCGTGGCAGTTTTTATGATGCTGTTCATCGGGTTGTTGATCACCATGGGGATCGGTTCATCGTTTTCCACCGTGCCGCTGATTGCGGCGATTTATGTGCCGTTGTGCATGAAAATGGGTATTTCGCCGTTGGCAACTTTGTCGATCGTCGGGGTGGCCGGTGCGCTGGGCGATGCCGGGTCGCCGGTGTCCGAATCCGTGCTGGGGCCGACCGCAGGGTTGAATGCAGACGGTCAGCACGATCATATTTACGACTCGGCATTGCCGACATTCATCCACTTTAATATACCGCTTTTGATCTTCGGCTGGATCGCGGGGATGATACTGTAAAAACAAAAAAAGCTGTTTCAAGGCTGTGGCGCTGAATAAGTTGCCGCAGCCTTTTTTGTTATATTGCTTTAGCGTAAAAAAACTACCGGCTGAGCCGGTATGTAGCCGAAATAGCTTTAGCTTAAAGATGACAAAGTCATTAATCAAATGCGAGCA